>JALUEN010000033.1 GCA_027052755.1 bacterium
TATAGTAGCTACGATAGCTAGCTCCCTTGAGTCTATCTTCTGAAAGGATATATCCATGTGATGTGGATCTATAACAACGTAGTTAGAGAACAGCTGTATCAGGTCGCCTTTCATCTTTTCCAAGGTTTCAGCGGTTAAACCTATTCTATCCTGAACGATAACTATCCTAAGTCGCTCTTTGGCTATCTTCCCGGCGCCCTCCTCAGATCTAGTGAAGAAATCAACAATTTTCTCCAACCACCTAGGCAAAGCCATAGTAATCCCCCCTAACAGCTAATCCTCTCCTTTTTTCTACCTTAACTCACCGGTACCTGCTTTATCTTCTTTATCAGCTGTTTGAAGATCCCTAGAAGTCCAGATTCTGAGGCCTCATCTTCCGTAACACCATCAAAGTTCGGGTCAACTAATCTCTTAGCTATTATCCTGAAGGTCTTAGCCAGGGGTGTGTTATTTCGTGCTACTACAGGCTCTCCTCGGTCAGTAGCTGCAGCTATCTTATCGTCATAGGGAACAATTCCTAAGAGGGGTACATCCAGTATCTCTAGGATGTCCTCTACTGAGACGCTCTCTCCCTTCTGCATTAACTTCTTCTTAGCCATGTTAACGATGAGGTAAGGTTTAGGTTGCTGGAACTCGCCCTCTAGCTTACCTATAACCCTATCGGCGTCTCGTATGGAAGCTATGTGAGGGGTAACCACGACAATACCTACATCTGAGGCATAGGCGGCCGCTTTAAAACCGTGCTCAATACCTGCGGGTGAGTCAATGAAGATGAAGTCAAACTCCTCCTTTAGCTCCTGAACAAGTTGTCTGAACTTCTCCGGATCCAGCTCCTCCTTCTCCCTAGTCTGAGGAGCAGGGAGCAGTTTTAAGTTATCCGCAAACCTTCTATCGCTGATAAGGGCTTGTCTGTATCCCCTACACCTACCCTCTAACACATCAAGGAGATCAAACACTATCCTGTTCTCCAAGTTCAGAGCCAGGTCAAGATTCCTCAGGCCTATATCAGCATCAATCAGGACAACCCTATATCCTAAAGAAGCCAGCGCAGCACCTAAGTTCGCTGTAACCGTAGTCTTACCCACTCCACCTTTTCCAGAGGTAACGACAAAAGCTCTCCCCTTTCTCTCAGGTCCCATGGTCTCCACTCTCTCCATCAGCTTTCCCCTCCTAGGATCTCCCCGTTTTTAATCCAAATTAAAATTAAAAGCGCTATCGCTAAGCGATGCTCTTTAAGGTTATCTTACCGTTTTCCTCTAGTTTAATCAGGCATGAGTTCTTGGGTTTCTTTGGGTTAGGTACTGGTCCGTATTCCCCAGCTATTTTCACCATTGAAGCTTGGAACCTAGAGCTGTAGATGAAAGCGCTCCTATCACCATTAGCTCCAGCGTGGGCTACCCCCCTTAGAGTACCTAGGACTACAATATTACCTGTAGCGACAAGCTCTGCCCCTGGATTGACGTTACCCACCACTATGATATTCCCATCGTACTCTATCCTCGCACCGCTTCTGAGGTTCCTAGTGATGATCAATACCCTATCCTTTGGTGATGGCTCCTCTCTAGAGTCTCCTCTCCGATCCTCCCGCTGGGTTGGGAAGGTTCCGCTAGTTAGAGCTGGATTCTTAAGGTCATGTCTTGTTAAGTGGTTAGCTTCTTTAATCTGTGTTCGCTTAGCCTCCTCAACTGTTTTAGGAGCAGGCTGAGAGTCAGGTTTAGGTTGTTCAGGGGTTCCGCTAGCTCGCTTTCCTCCTATAAGCGATGTGCTGATAACTTTCAAGCCCAGGTTAGCAGCGACTATCTTAGTGATGGGGTTATAACTCTTGACACCAATAAGTTTCAAGCCTAGTTTCTGCATCTCCCTAAGGAGCAAGCCGAACTCATCCTCATCTAGCGCCATATCACCTATGTCAAGGAGGAGCTCACCGCTAGCGCCAGGAGACAAAGCTCTTAGATCTTCCGCGTTCTCCTTAAGGTAATCAATTAGTTCATTTAACGAGAAACTCTCGGCTGAGATGAGCAAGCGTCCTCTTCTCTCCTTAGATGATGCTCCCTTCAGCTTAACCATCCCCTTCTAGTATAGTTTCAAAGGATATAGGGAGCTTTGAGTTAAAATTCTATAATGGATAGGTCCTCTTCCTTCAAAATCTCCGAGATTTTTCACCCTATTTATACCTCAGAACTTTAAATAATTCCCTCAGTTCTCTCCCTGGGATAGATCTCCACTGGCCAGGTTGTAGGTCTCCTAACCTCACAGGTCCAACAGCGCTCCTAAGCAACCTGACAACTCTCCTCCCCAGTTGGCTGAATAACCTCTTGACAACGTGATACATGCCAACATGAATAGAGATGAGGTATTTTCTAGGTTCCAACTTCCTCAACTTATGAACTTCAACTAGCTTACCTTCAAGGTTCAAGCCTCTCCTTAAAACCCTTAAATCCCTCTCCTTAAGATCCTCATCCAGCCAAACTATGTACTCTTTAAAAAGGGTGTACCTAGGGTGAGCGATCCTATTAGCTAGGATGCCGTCATTAGTGAGTATAAGCAGTCCCTCCGCATCAAAATCAAGACGCCCTACAGGGAAAACCCTAACTCCTAACTTAGACCTTATCTCCTCAAGCACTCCTGAGAGATTGGGCCTTCCCCTGGGATCACCTACACTGGTTAAGAGAAACCTAGGCTTATAGTATTTTAAGTAAACAGACCTCTGAGGTTTTAAGACCTTCCCATCTAGGGTAACAATATCAACCTCTGGGTTAACTCTCTGCCCCAATTTAGCGGGTTCGCCATTAACGAGGATACGCCCCTCCTCTATAAGCCTATCAGCTTTTCTCCTAGAGGATATCCCGCACAGGACTAGGTATCTGTTAAGTCTGATCAAACCCATAAGCTAATCAGCTAATTGTCTCCGCTTAGAACAAACCGGGGAATCCTAGGCTAGCCGCAACTCCCTGCATGTACTTCTCCTGATATTCCCTGCTCTTCTCTATTGCCTGTCTGAGAGCGACGAGAATTAAGTCCTCAAGGGTCTCTACATCCTCTGGATCCACTACCTCTGGATCTATCTTTATCTCCTTAACCTCGTACAAACCGGTTACTTTGACCCTTACCTTGCCTCCACCAGCTTCCCCTACAAACTCCTTATTACCTAGATCCTGCTGTAGTTTATTCATCATGTTCTGTATCTGAGATAACCCCTTCATAAAATCCCGACCTCTCATTAACTTACCCCCCTAAGGTTAGTTGATATCCACTAAACGTTTCTAGTTTTAGGTCTTTGAGGATGCGTACTTAGATTGGATAACAAGCTCTATAACGTGAAGGAGCTCATCAATCTCAAATGGCTTTGGTATGTAGAAGTCAGCGCCTTTCTTCCAACTTTCTATAACCGCCTTATCCTCAGTCCTAGCAGTAAGCATGATAACAGGTATATCGTTCGTCTCAGGATCCTCCTTGAGCTTCTCTAACACCTGATATCCATCCATCTCAGGCATCATTATATCCAATATGATAACGTGGGGTTTCTTTTCCTTAGCCATCTCCAAGCCAGCTTTTCCATTATAAGCCTCAAGGACCTCATATCCCTCAAGCTTCAGTAAATTAGAGACAACATCTACTAAAGCCTCATCATCATCAACTACTAATATCTTGTATCCCTTCTTCTCGCTCATCTCATCTACCCCCTTGTCTCCTAGTTGCCTCTAGAGAAGAGATCTCTAACTTCCTTAACGAAAGTCTGAAAATCCCCTTCTCTTTCACTTTCTATTATCTCCAGCTCTATTCCTCTTAGCTCTTCTCTAGCCTCAGATAGTTTCTGAATAAGTCCCTTAAGCTTAGAGAAGTAGAGGATTCCATCTTTAGAGAGGGGTTTATAGTAAAGTTTCCCCTTCTCAGGGTCAAAGCTAAGCTCACCTCGTTTAAGGACAGCGTTCCATGTCCTCCTAGACCTGCCATCTAAGAGAGATTCTATGAAGAGAGCCAGCTCATCTAAGTCAGAGAACAAGCTTCTCTTAGTCTCAGGTTTCTCAGACTCCTCAAGCCTCTCTTTAGCTTCTCTATCACTCGGCTCCTCAGTTTCCTCAGGAGTTTTCTCAGTTTCTCTAGAGGTTTCCTTGATGCTCTCAGGTCGCTCCCGTAGTCCCCGTTTAAGTTCCTCGGTCTTCTCCTCTTCAGATCTTTCCTCAGATCCTTCCCTGTTTTTAAAATCCTCTAGGTTTGAAGTAGAGCTAATCCACCTGAAGATAGCTGACTCCAGGAAAAAGGGATCATTATCAGATCTATATAGGTTCAGGAGGGGAACCAAGAGGTTCATGAAGTCAATAACCCTCTTTAAGGGAATATCTCTCAGGGATTGGTATTTCTTCAGTTGAATATCAGTTAGTTCAGGTTCCACCTCTCTTCCTAGGGTGCGCCAGTAGATCATCTGCCTAAGTTCCTCTATAGTTAGAGATATGAGGTGATAGTAACTAGCATTGCTCCTATAGGCCTCTCTCAGGACCTTAAAGACACTAGAGATATCCCCCTCCAGAGCACCCTCTAAGAGCCTCCACAGGAACTCCTCCTGTAGAACAACAGTGAACTTAAGTAGGTCGCTAGCGGTTATCTGGCGATCCAAGTTACGAAGCTGATCCAATAAACTCAGTGCATCACGTACAGACCCCCTAGCTGCTTTAACCAGTAGTTCAAGAGCTTCCTGAGTGATATCTATTTTTTCGTTCTCAGCAACTTTCCTCAAAAACCTCTTCAACTTATCAGAGGATATACGTCTGAAGTCAAAGCGCTGACACCTGGAGATTATCGTTGAGGGAACTTTATGTGGGTCAGTAGTTGCTAGGACGAAGACAACGTGCTCAGGAGGTTCCTCCAGGGTTTTAAGCAAGGCATTGAAGGCCTCCTGGGTGAGCATATGAACCTCATCTATTATGTACACCTTATATCGTCCCCTGAGAGGTGCTAGCTTAACGTTATCTCTGATTTCCCTAATCTCGTTTATCCCCCTATATGAGGCGGCATCAATCTCTATCACATCTGGGAACCTGCCAGCATCTATATCCAGGCAGTTACGACACTGTCCACATGGCTCACTAGATATTCCCCTCTCACAGTTAAGAGCTTTAGCTAATATCCTAGCAGTAGTAGTCTTTCCTGTACCCCTTACGCCAGCGAAGAGGTAAGCGTGAGCGATCCTACCGTTTTTCAAAGCGTTCTGAAGTATCTCCGTTATATGTTCCTGACCTATTACCTCTCTAAAGAACTTAGGCCTGTATTTCCTGTACAAAGCTAAATAGCCGGCCATAGAAGTACCTCCAGATCTATATCAAGATTCCTCCGTCATCACCTAAATCCATATCCTCAGCTAAGTTATCAAAAATTGAACCATCAGAGTTATCAGCAGATCCAAGGCCCATAGATCCCATATCCGAGTGAGAGTCGTTCAGGAAGACACCGGCAACGTCAGGTTGACCGTCATTATCTAGGTCCATCTGAAAGACGTCCAAATGCCCATCCTGATCTATGTCCAGCGCTTCAACTGTAGCATCAGGGATATTATCCCCATCAGTATCAACAACACCTACAACACCATCAAGGATACCATCATTATCGGTGTCAACTAGTGCCATAACAGTGTCAGCAACACCATCGCCGTTAGTATCCTCTAGAAATATATTCTCAGAAGCGTTCTGAGTGTTATCCATTAGGGTATCATCGTCCCTGTTCTCAAAGAAGTTCATCCTATCCCCTCCCATTTATCTACCTTATATCACATCTAATCTATCAGCAAGGTTTTAATTATACATATTCTTATAAAGCCCTCTTAAGACCTGTGTTCTCTTTATATCCTCTGCGCTTCTCCTCAGCTCAAGAGTCATCTGCTTTACCTTCT
>JALUEN010000034.1:0-3242 GCA_027052755.1 bacterium
CGTTCAAGCGCTTGAAATCCTCTTTAAACATCAGGACCTCGCCTTTTACCTGCAACCTCTCAGGTGGTGAATCCCCTAGAAGCTTAAGCGGTATAGTCCTTATAGTTTTAACATTAGGTGTAACGTCTTCTCCCTTAAAACCATCTCCCCTAGTAGCTCCGAGAACCAGAACCCCTCCCTCGTAAACCAAGCTAACTGCTACACCATCAAACTTCTGCTCAACGACAAAGGTAACTCTCTCGCCTATGTTCTTGTAAACCCTTTGGATGAACTCCTTAACCTCCTCAAGAGAGAAAGCGTTATCCAGACTGAGAAGAGGGGTTGGGTGTTCTACCTCCTTAAACTCCTCGGATACCACGTAGGTTAACCTCTGAGTAGGGGAATAGGGTTTCCTAAGGTGCGGAAAGCGTTCCTCTAGAGCTTTAAGCCTGTTCATCAGGGCGTCGTATACATCATCTGGGATCTCCGGATCACTTAACACGTAATACCTCCAGTCATGGTATTGGATAAGTTTTATTAACCTCTCCATCTCCTCCTGAGCTTCTTCCTCTGTTAGCTGTGTGATATCCTTAAACTTAAGGTCATCTCCCATCCACCTTACCTCCCTGAGGCTACTTAAATGCTTTATCCCTCATCTCTCTCAGGAACTTCCTAAGTTTGTCCCGCGGATAGGTGTTAATCACATCATCTGGGGTAAGAAAAGCCCTCCTAGCCTGTCCCACACCGAAGAACATATAGGATAGCTGATCAGCTGAGTGAGCATCTGTGTTTATAACTACCTTTACTCCAAGCTTCCTGGCCTTCAAAAGAGGTTCATCCCATAGGTCAAGCCTATTAGGGTTTGAGTTAACCTCAAGTAGTTTCCCGACTTTAGAGGCGAACTCTATAACTTCATCCAGGTTTATGGAGTAGGACTCCCTGATACATATCAGCCTACCCGTTGGGTGTCCTAGAGCGTGCAGATAAGGGTTAGAAAGTGCTCTCTTAACCCTCTGAGTCATCTCCCCTTCTGACATCCTAAACCTACTGTGAACCGATCCTACAACAAACTCTAAGCCCCTAAGCACATCCTCATCGTAGTCCAAGCTACCATCAGGTAGGATATCCACCTCGCTACCCCTTAAGATATCTATTCCTAACTTTTCCTTAACCGCTTCTATCTCCGCCCACTGTTCTCTTAAGGTTTCTGGGGAGAGCCCTCCCCCAACCTTCAAGCTCTGCGAGTGGTCCGCTATAGCGATATACTCATATCCCAAGTTCTTTGCTCTAAGCGCCATCTCATAGACGGTGTTAGCCCCATCTGAGTATATGGTATGCATGTGGAGATCACCACGTATATCATCCAGCTCAACTAACCTAGGTATAGCTCCCTCAAGGGCCAGCTCCAGCTCCCCCCTATCCTCCCTGATCTCAGGGGGGATATACTGCAACCCAAGGATATCGTACAGATCACTTTCCTCAAATACCTTGAGCATAGTACCATCTCTGAACAATCCCTCACGGTTCAGGGTGTATCCCCTATCAGAAGCCACCTCTGATAACCTCTTAAGGTGTTCCTGAGAGCCTGTCATTAAAACTAAAGCTATTCCAAATAGCTCCTCCCTCGTAACTAATATCCTGACAGTTATAGCTTTAGCTGTTTCAAACACTAAAAGGGTTCCCAGCGGAACCTCCTCCTGAGAGAGGAACTTAGAAAAAGCCACGTACTCCTCATCTATCAATCTCTTCAGTTCCTCAAGACTAAGGTTATCCTTTAAGGTGAGAACCATATCCAAGTTCCTGACCCTGTAGTTCATCCTGCGCGTACTCCCCGCAACTGATAACCTATGAACATAATCGGTAAGTACCTGAGCCAGATCCCAGGCTACATCCCAAGCTAACCACAGAGGTTTATAGGTAGCTGATAGACGCTTAGTCTCCAGTCCCCTCCTTATCTTCTGGATAGTCTTAGGTCCGATTCCCTTAACTAGGCTAAGCTCTCCCCTCTTCAAAGCTCCTTCAAGCTCTTCTAGTCTGGTTATCCTTAAGGTCTCGTACAGCTTCTTTATCAGCTGGGGGGTTAATCCAGGGATACCTCTCAGTTCCAATAGTTCAATAGGTAGCTCCTCTGTAAGCTCCTGAAATTCCTTAAACGTACCAGTCCTCTCTATCTCCCTTATCTTAGATAAGATTGACTTACCTATACCATCCAGGTCAAGCAAGACGTGATCAGGTAACTGTGAGACTGGCTCATCTAGGGATAACACAGAGTGAGCTGCCATTCGGTAAGCCCTAACCTTGTACGGGTTCTCACCTTTAATCTCAAGCAGGTCAGCATACTGTATCAACTTTTGAGCCACTAGGTTATTTATCTCCAGCCTCTTCCTAGTACCCTTCATATACGATCACTTGCCCTCCAAAAGGAAGACAAGGAGAGCTTTCTGAGCATGTAACCTGTTCTCTGCCTGATCCCATACCCTACTTCTAGGTCCATCTATGACCTCATCGGTTATCTCCTCACCTCTGTGAGCTGGCAGACAGTGAAGAACGATCACATCCTCTGAGGCGTTCTCCAGTAGCTTAGAGTTAACCTGGTAAGGTGGGAAGACCTCTCTCCTCCTCTGAGCTTCCTCCTCCTGTCCCATACTAGTCCACACGTCAGTGTATATAACCTTAACGCCTTTGGTAGCCTCAAAGGGATCAGTGGTGATAGTTAGCTTAAAGTTAGGGTTGATCTCCTTAGCTAGTTTCACGATCTCCTCAGAGGGCTGATACCCCTCAGGGGAGGCGACTCTAAAGTCCATATCGTACATAGCAGCAGCTAGCATGAGCGAGTTAGCCACGTTGTTAGCTCCGTCTCCTACGAAAGCTAAACTAACTCCCTGGAGATCACCAAATTCCTCCTTTATCGTTAAGAAATCAGCTAGTATCTGACAAGGATGCTCCCAATCACTTAGACCGTTTATCACGGGAACTGAAGCGTTCTTAGCCAGCTCTTCTAGAGTGGAGTGAGAATAAACCCTAGCCATTATGGCGTCAACATACCTTGAGAGGACCCTAGCGGTATCTCCTATAGTTTCTCCTCTCCCTAGCTGTAGATCCCTAGAGGAGAGGTATAAGGAGTGTCCTCCTAGCTCTAACATAGCTACCTCAAATGAGATCCTCGTTCTCGTTGAGGGCTTCTCAAAGATCATAGCTAGAACATACTGGTATAGAAGTGGCTGATAGATCCTGAGTTTTGCCTTTTTCTTAAGCTCGGAAGC
>JALUEN010000034.1:3252-5142 GCA_027052755.1 bacterium
AAGCCAAATCAAGCATGTAATCAAATTCCTCTCTAGTTATGTCAGAGATGGATAGAAAGTGCCTCAACTTTCTCTCCGTAGAGGCTTTTGTCATTTTTTACCACCTCCTAAGTTAAGAAGTTTTAATCATGCCCCCTAAGGTCTTCTATCTTAAGCTCCTCAAGTCTCTCCAGCGAGTTATCCTCTCGGAGAATTAGGATCTTAACCCTATGGTCTTTAAGCTCAGCTTCGTTTAAGTATCCGTAGGAAGCAACTATTATCCTATCTCCTATCTCTCCCATTCTAGCAGCTGCACCGTATAGAACAACCCTCCGAGACCCTCTCTCCTCTCTCAAAATATAAGTGGAGAACCTTGCTCCGTTATCTATATTATACACTTCCACTCGCTCACCTGGATATATTCCAACCAGTTCCAACAGCTGGCTATCTATACCTAAACTACCCATGTACTCCTTCACCTTACCGGTAATCCTGAGAGCGTGAAGCTTCCCCCTGAGAATCTGAAGGAGCATACCAGATCACCCCTAGGGTTTTCAATCAGGTAAGAACTGGGTTCCTCCCTCTCCACTCAAGGCTTTAAGGGCATTCTCATAGGATGTTATAGCAGCTCTCCTCCCTCCTCTCTGGAGGAACCTTATCACAGCTTTGATCTTCGGTTTCATAGACCCCTCAGCAAAGTGTCCCTCCTCTAGATACCTCTTAGCCTCAGAGAGGGTTACCCTCTTAAGAGCTATCTGATCCGGTTTATTGAAGTTGAGATAGACGTAGGGTACCTGAGTTAGTATCAGGAACAGGTCAACATCTAGGAAGCTAGCCATAAGGCTACTAGCTAGATCCTTATCTATAACAGCTTCAACCCCTATCAGGTTACCCTCTGAGTCAAAAGCGACAGGGATACCTCCTCCACCGACGGCTACAACAATGTAGCCACCCTCAAACAGGTCTTTTATGGCATCCTTCTCCAGGATATCCTTAGGATCAGGTGAGGGGACCACTCTCCTCCAACCCCTACCAGCATCCTCCTTGACTACCCAACCTTCCTTCTCAGCCTTCTCCTTAGCCTCCTCCTCAGTCATGAACGAGCCTACAGGTTTAGTCGGATTCTTGAAGGCTGGATCATTGATATCAACAACCACTCTAGTGATCACAGCAACCCCTTGTCGGTTAACCTTCTCCTCCCTCAGAACCTGATGAAGTGCGTTAAGTATCAGGTATCCGATTTCCCCTTGCGTCTGAGCATTACAGAAGTCCAATGTAAGGGGATAGGTTTTGTCACGAGTAAGCTCTGTCCTAAGCAACGTCTGACCCACTTGAGGGCCGTTACCGTGAGTGAGGATAACCTTATGTCCCTCCTTAAAGAGAGGAGATAGTAGCCTAAGAGCTCTCAGGATGTTCTCCCTCTGCTCGTGGATATAGCCTCTCTGTCCAGGGAGAATTAAAGCGTTCCCACCTAAAGCAACTAATACCTTCACAGCTACCACATCCTTTCAAATCGGTCTCCTCTGATTCTCTAGTTAATTTATCCTTAAGCAAGGTTTCTCAGAGCCTCTTTTATAGCGTCCAAGACATAGTTTAGATCCTCATCAGATAATGCTAAGGAGAAGGTCCACATGCTCAGATGGTTAGGCGGAAGGAGTACCCTCTTAGAGTAAAGGTTCTCCCAGAGCTGAGTATAAGCTGAGTAATTAGCCAACTCAGCGCTAGCAGGATCCTTAACCTCTGAGTCAGTGAAATAAACGGAGATAGAAGCTCCCCACTGGTTCACCTTTAAGGGGAGCTGTGAGTTCTCAAGTAGAAACTCTCTTACTTTAGATGCCTTCCTCTCCATAGATTCTAGTACTAAGGGATCTCTAAGCTTCTCAAGGGTCTTCAGAGCGGAGAGGATGGACA
>JALUEN010000034.1:5152-5877 GCA_027052755.1 bacterium
GATAGATCTTCCCGATAGGTGCTAGTGCTTCAAGGTAGTTAGAGCTAGCTATTAGAGCGCCAATTGGCATACCAGAGGATATAGTTCCACCTACGATCACGATGTCAGGTTTAAGCCCTAGTTCCCTGTAAGCTCCTCCCCAGGACTTCCTGAAAGCGCTTAAGTACTCATCTGCTACTACTAGGAACTTATACGAGTCCCTGTACTTGTTGATAACCTCCGCCATTTCCCGACTAAGCGGTATTATCCCGCTATCAGTCATAAGCGGATCTATGATAAGGGCAGCTACGTTCTCTCCTTCCTTATCCATAGCCTCCCTAAACCCCTCAGGGTCATTAAAGGTAAGCACTATGGTGTCTTTAACCAGCCTTCGGTGAGTTCCTGAATCCAGGGGGACGCTCAAGAGCGGGTCTATGGATGTGGTCTTAGCGATAAGGGATCCTAAGCCTCCGTGAAGGGCTCCCTCAAATACGATTACCCTGTTCCTGTTGGTGTAGGACCTAGCGATCCTCAGTGCCAGGTCAACAGCTACTAACCTAGAGTTTACGAACCTAACCATCAGTTCATCAGAAGGAGCTATATCGCTGAAGGCATCTCTGAGGAGCTGAATAAGCTCTAATTCCTGAGGGGACGGGAAACCTAGGTTGAGACCGCTAGGTATCTCCTTAATAAGCGCTTGGGTAACCTCTTCGGGTGAATGCCCTAGTAAGTTAGCTCCCCAGCAC
>JALUEN010000035.1:0-787 GCA_027052755.1 bacterium
ATATCAGAGCTACCTCTTTAGGCATAGGTATTAACTTAAGGATTATCAGGAAGGTTGCAGGGAAGAGGAAGTTCTTGATAACGGTGAACTTCAGAGCATCAAAGCTCCACATATCCTTAATCCTCTTATACTGAAGGAACACGTTTCCACCTATCACTATCATCAATAGTGGTATAGCCATAGCTCCTATCTTTTCTGAGAAAATTACAGCTCCCCTAGGCACAAAACTACTAAGAGGTGTGATCTTTAAGAGTAAGCTCAGGATAGTGGTTAACGTAACAGGATTGAAGATCTTGTACCAGTCTATCTCTCCCTTTACCCCGAGCAGTATATAGGATGTGCTGAACAGCAGAGCGGGATAAAACAGGGTAAATAGGAAGAGGTATATAATGTAGATAGAGTCCTCGCCGTAAAGCTCAGATAGGACCACAAAGGGGAAGAACATCGCGTTCTGAAAGAATAGACTTAGAAACGTCTCCTTCCTATACCTGAAAAGGGTAGATAATGCCAGGGATAAGATCAAAGAGATAGAGGTGAAAAGTAACCACCACAGGGGAAGTGTCCACCAATGTGGATACTGGTTAGGGTGAAAGTTCCTCATTATATTAGAGAATATCATACACGGGAGGGCTATATCTATAGCGAGGGAACTTATAGATCTCAAGCTCGCTTGGTGGACAACTCTCCTACTTACAATGATAAACCCTAAAACTCCTATACTAAGGAAAACCAGAACTGCTTCAAGGACTTTCAAGAATATTCCCATATCGCTATCGCTTACTTAAAT
>JALUEN010000035.1:797-5862 GCA_027052755.1 bacterium
CTCCAGGACCTCTCTGAGTTTCTCCTCAACGTACTGAGAGGTGATGGTTACCTTCTGTCCCATTAGGTTAGGAGCCTCAAAGGATAGGTCCTCCAGCACCTTTTCCATAATAGTGTAAAGTCGCCTAGCACCTATATTCTCAGTTTCAGCGTTAACCTTTTCCGCTATCTCAGAGATCTTCCAGATAGCGTCATCAGTAAACTCCAACTCAACTCCCTCGGTATCTAACAGAGCCTTATACTGCTTTATCAAACTGTTATCGGTTTCATTGAGTATCCTGTAGAAGTCCTCCTTGTTCAGGGGCTTAAGCTCAACTCGTATAGGTAACCTACCCTGAAGCTCTGGTATTAGATCTGTTACCTTAGCCACGTGGAAGGCACCAGCAGCGATGAACAGGATGTGATCTGTCTTCACTGGTCCGTACTTTGTTAGAACTGTGGTTCCCTCTATAAGTGGAAGTAGGTCCCTTTGAACTCCCTCCCTAGAGACATCCGGTCCGCTATGAGATCCACCCCTCAAAGCTATCTTATCTATCTCGTCAATGAAGACTATACCTAACTCCTCAGCGCGTTTAATAGCTTCCCGTTTGACATCGTCAAAATCAATTAGCTTTCTAGCTTCCTCTGTTTTCAATATATCAAGGGCTTCCTTCACCTTCAATTTCTTCCTCTTGAGCCTCTTAGGAAGTATAGCGCTTAAGAGGTCCTGAAAATCTGGTGATAGCTGTTCAGGTCCGTAAGGGGTCATGATCAGATCAAAAGCGTGGCTCTTTTCCTCTATCTCTATCTCAACGTACTCCTCATCCATCTCACCACGTAATATCCTCTCCTTAAGCTCCTCCCTCTTAGCGCTCAGATCCTCTTGAAGCTGATGGTCATCCTGATAGGTGTCCTCCTCATAAGTGGTATCTTTATAGCCCCCTAAGTTCCCTAAGAAAGCCATAAAAGGGTTAAGGGGACTTTTAGGCTTGGATTTAGGTAACATGTAGTCTAGGAGTCGCTCTACTGCCAACTCTTTTGCTCGGCTTTCCACCTGTTTGAGCTTCTCATTCTGGACTAATCTAACTGAGGCTTCCACTAGATCTCTGATCATGGAGTCAACATCTCTACCCACATATCCTACCTCGGTAAACTTAGTAGCTTCAACCTTTACAAAAGGCGCTTTAATGATCTTCGCGATTCTCCTAGCTATCTCTGTCTTCCCAACGCCCGTAGGTCCTATCATTAAGATGTTCTTAGGGATGATCTCCTCTCTCAACTTCTCATCCTTCACCCTCTGTCTCCTGAACCTGTTACGGATAGCTATAGCTATGGCCTTCTTCGCTTCCCTCTGACCTATGATATATCTATCTAACAGCTCCACTATCTTAGAAGGAGTCAAGCTCTCAAGGAACTCTATTGTCCTCTCATCCATGCTTCGTCTCCCTCCTTTAGCTCTTAGAACCAATCTCCTTGAGTTTCTCCTCAGGTTGCTCCGAGGTAACCGATCCACTCTGAGGTTCATCCGCTAATTTTAAGGTAAAGTAGAAGGTACTCCCCTCACCTTCCTTACTCTCAACCCATATCCTCCCACCTAGAGTCTCTATCAGCATCTTAGTTATGTAAAGTCCTAAGCCAGTTCCTTTTATCCCTTTAGATCTGTCGGTTTTTATCCTTGAGTACTTCTTG
The DNA here is from genome assembly GCA_027052755.1 of bacterium. Taxonomy (GTDB): domain Bacteria; phylum DRYD01; class DRYD01; order DRYD01; family JALUEN01; genus JALUEN01. The sequence goes on from JALUEN010000035.1 coordinate 2,465, forward strand.
AATAGGTTCTTCATCTGGGATTCAGGGATTCCTATACCCTCATCTTTAACGTAGATGATAGCTTCTCCGTTAGAAGGATCCGGCTTCACCCCTATCGTTATCGTACCTCCACTAGGTGAGTACTTAACAGCATTGGATAATAGGTTATCTAGGATCTGCTGTAATATCTCCTTATCAGCTTTAACCCAGAGATCGCCATCAGGGATATCTGCTACAAACTTATGGATCGTTGAGAGGTACTTATAGGATTCAATGTAATACTTGATTAAGTCAACGATGTTTATATCAGTAAGAGCCAGCTTTAACCCACCGGATTGTAATTTCACTAGGTCTATCAGGTTATTTATCATCCTGGTCATCCTATCCAATTCGCGCTTAGCCATGATAAGGAAACGCTTTCTATCGTCCTCAGAGAAAGCATCAGATCGTCTTATCATCATTGAGATATAGTTCCTCACAACAGTAAGCGGATTTCTGATATCGTGGCTCAGTAGAGCTATCATATCGTTACGTTCCTGCTCCATCTCCTTCTGAAGGGTTATGTCTTTAAGCGTTATCATGTAGCCCTTCAAGGTGTTATTATCTCTCACCAAGTTTATCGTATAATCTATGAAGATCCGTTTTCCATCCTCCCTATAGATCTCATCCTCTCCCCTAATGGGGTGTTCTGCTAGCTCTCTTGCTAAAGAACTATCTAGTTCCTCTATGTGTCTGTAAAGCTCAGTATATCTGTATTGGAAAACATCTACTATCCTCTTACCGAGAGCTGACTGATCCAGCTCTAATAAGGACTCAGCTACAGGGTTCATAAGTATTATCTTCTTATCTAGATCTAGAACCATCAAGCCGTCTGAGATTGACTTAAAGGTAGCTTCTAATAGGTTCTTATACTCGTTGATCTCCTGATACAAGCTAAAGTTCTCAAAAGATATGTTTATGGCTTGCTGTAGGAAACCTAAGAGTTTGAGATCTGCTTCCGTAACCGCTGTACCCCTCAGGCCAACGAAGATCGCACCGCTTAAGCCTCTAGAGCTTATTATAGGCATGAGGACGTTGCTCTGCCCGTACCATGGGTAATCCCTATCCTCATCTCTCTCCAGCTCTTCAAAGATGAGATCCAGATGGAGATTTATTATGAACTTTCCCTGTTTCAGTTTATCAAATATCATAGAGGGTAGCCTGAACTTGTCCCTAACTTTAAGGGGCGTGCCTTCCTCTAACTCCTTTATCGTTATTAATTTAAACTCTCCGTCCTCAAGTTTAGCGTATATAATCCAGTAAGGGTTCATGACCTGATATATGATGTCTATTATCAGGTCAGCGTAGTACCTGAAGTCCTTGTTATATATGTACTCCCTTGAGAACTTAGCTAGGTATTCAGTTACCAAGCTAAAAGCAGTACTAAGCTTATACGAGAATCTGTTTAACTTATATATCTCTAAATAAGTTCCCAGGAGCGCGGACACGAAGTTAATGAACTCCAAGCCCTCCTTCAAATCCTCAGGTCGGTACTTATGTCTGGATGCTAAGATTATCGCTCCCTGAAGCCCTCCCTGAAGTTTCAGCAGAGATGATGAGGCTATCATAGGAGCAACGATCAAGGTCTTATACCTGCTCAACTCGGGGAAGACCTTAAAGGTAGCTGAATCAGGAGAAGCTATGAAGGGTTTATCTGATACCATAGCCTCCCTGAGATCCCTCTCATCTATCAGCCCGCTCAGCTTTCGTTTTATCTCCCTAACGATATCCTCGGTAAGCCCCCTGTAAGCTATCAGCTCCATCGCTTCCTTAAGCGGCCACCATATAAAGGTAGCGACTACCTCTACTGGAAAGTTAAGAACCTCTGGGAGTTTAGAGGAAACCCATTTAAATACATCCTCTATTGTCTCAGTGGAGACAGTACTAGTGAGCTTAGCGCTCAGCTCATATATGAACTCCTTCTTGTAGAGGTTCCCCTCAAGGGTTCCTATCTTTCTCTCTAACTCCCTAGCTCTTCGCTCCCATTCCTTAGCGGTCCTCTTGTACCTCTGTATCTCCGTTTTTAGGCGTCTGTTCAGCTGATAGACTTCCCTATCTAAGGCTTTTAGTTTTCTCAAGGGAGCTATTACCCTACCTAGACCCTCAATTAACCTGTAGAGGAGTACCTTCTTGCTTAGAGTTAGCTCACCTTCACCATCCTTATCTATTATAGTAGCGAAAGCTATTAGGTTATCATTCTCATCCCTGATAGGTAGATCAAAGGAGACTATAGAGCTCTCTATTGCAGTAGATCTGTTTGTCCTAGCGAACTCCTCCTGAGGATCAATAGATTTCAAGCTCCGTATATTAATCCCCTTAGGTGAGCTGCCTTGGAAAATCAGGTTATAGCTATCAGGGGCTATGCGGTGGTAGATAAAAATATCATCTGCCCCTGGCATAACTCTTGAGAGGAACTCACCCAGCTCTCTTAAGACATCCTCCTCGTTCCTTATCTTATCTCCCGGTATTTTTTCAAGTAGCTGTCCTATAAAGTTATCAGCGTCTAGATAAGCTTGATATATAGCTATCAGTTCTGAGGCTGCGTAGTATCTCAGGAATACCATGATATCCTCTATAATCTCAGGAGCCAGCGCGTTAGGATACGGCAAGTGGAGATGTACTATACCTATCTTCATATCACCATAGCTCATAGGGACACAGATAACTCCTTCTTTAGAACCACTCAGAACACATTTTACGCTGTAGCTCCTGTTAGAGGAGGAGCTAAGGGCTACACATCTCCTCTGCAGTAGATCAAGGTTCTTAATCCTACACGGCAATTCTCCCCTTGATTCCCTAAAAGGGTGAAATAGGACTACTGATAGGCTTATGTTGCTGTAGATCTCCTTAGGATAACCGAACTCCCTGAGCAAGTTTCGTATTATCTCCTCTAAAAGTGGGACCCAGTGGAGGATCAAGTTCTGCTTAGGTGGCTGGTTAGCCAAGTTCTCCATTAGATCGTGCAGGGAAGAGGCGATCAGCATGTACCTGAACTTAATGTACTCGTCCAGTTGTATTGATAGCTCCTTCGCCAACTCCATGATAATCTTCATATCATCCGATGAGAAGTCCTTATTTCTTATGAGTGATATGGTACCTACACCACTAGTCCACTTAAGTGGGACACAGACAAAGGCTTTCTTCTCATATATCTTACTCTTATCCTCATCTTTAGAGAGAGTATATAACTCCCTAGATAGACCAGTAGTTATTATAGGTGAGCCATCGGTAACGCAGTATCTCTCAGTGTTAAAGGTCTGAGATCTCAATTTATCCTTTAAGTCAGGCGGATATGTGAATATCGGGTTTGGTTTATCATTAATGAACTCAAGGAAATAAGCCTCACTAAGGTTTAGGTCCTTTATCAGTTTCTCCATATA
>JALUEN010000036.1 GCA_027052755.1 bacterium
GTATAAGCGGTACCTTCTTCCCCAGCGCCTTTCCAAATTTAACGATTAACTTAGAAGCTGTAGAGATAGCTTTGCTATGCTTTAACACCTCAGCGGCACTCTTGAAGGTTGAAGTCACGTTCTTCACAGTAGAGCCAATCTCACTGGCATCAACGGCTTTAAGGGTGTTAGCAGCAAAATCAACCACAGCGGATGCCTTCGTTTTAGCCGCCTCTTTAGAGGCATAAGTAGCTACCCTAGCAGCCTGAACGAACTTGTTAGTAGCACCAGCAGCTTGCCCCACATCTTTCGGCCTAGTTTCCCTTATCATCACAAAACGACCTCCTCTCAAATTTTCTCTGGTAATATCTTATTAAGCCTTTTTTGAGAAAAAGTAAAGGAAATTCTTTTTTGATTTTAGTACATTATTTTAACCTTCAATTACCATTTAAAGACCAGGTTGAGCTTATAGGATGGAAAATCTATCATGGACAAGTTCCCAGCACGTCTAAAACTAACCCATTTCCTACCAATAGAGATAGAGGTATTCTCTGTTAGTTTAAAGTTCAGGTAAAGGTAGAACCTATGCATTCGTTCTATATCAGGGCTAGGAGCGTTCCCCACCTGTTTCATAGGGAAGTGGTAGTAATATCCGATGAAAACGCTGGAGAGAGGCTCTAACTTAGGTTTCCATATATAGATAAGCGAGAGTCCCTGTCCGCTGTACCTACTCTCCAAGCTTGAGTACAGGGACTGTCTGAATATCACTTTATGAAAAGCCCCTAAGAGCCATCCCTTACCGATCACTCTGTAATACCTGTACTCATAGGTCCCCTGCGTGAACCTAGAGTTAGTACCTGAGATATAAACGTAAATAAAGAGGTCCTTGTCTCGCTTTAGCTTGATATATGGCCCATGCATCCACAATATCCCACCTGGAATATCCTTACGATAGTCAGCTACGTATCCAGCGCTGAACTTTAATCTCTTAGATCTTTTAGGTTTAGAGCTGTCCTTAGACTCCTCCTCCTTAGTTTCAGTTGTATCACTTAGGCTGTAAATTGCCATCTCCTCTCCTAAGCTGTTTGGAGCTAGCAAAAAGGTGGACGCTAAGAGGAGAGCTAAGAATAGATACAGAGCACTGTTCTTCTTTATCTTCATCTATTCTCCCTCCTTCCTCTAAATTAAAACGATATATATGCAATAAATTATTTCAATAGAATCTTTTTTAACAGGGAGGTGAGGTTGCCCTGCTCAAAGAGAAAATCCTTCAAGAGATTGAGAGGGAGCTTCAAGTTCTTCCCCAGAGTTTCTTCAACAGATCCTCGCTCACAGTAGCAGAGGATCTCATAGGCAAAGTATTACTTAGGAAAAAGGGTAAGAGTTTTATAGGAGGGGTAATAGTAGAGACAGAGGCCTACGTGGGAACAGATGATAGAGCCTCGCACGCCTACAGGGGGAGAAAGACAAAACGAAATGCTCCAATGTTCGGTCCTCCTGGTAGCATATATGTTTACCTAATTTACGGTAAGTATCACTGCTTAAATATCGTTACTAACAAAGAGAGTTTTCCCGACGCAGTCCTGATAAGAGCTATACACCCTCTAATCGGTTTAGAGGAGATGGCAAAAGCTAGGAAGATAGTCTTACCTCCTAGCTCAGAGATACCAGGACAACTCTTAAAAAGCTTGACAGGTGGACCAGGTAGGCTAACCCAGGCTCTAGGAATAGACTTAGCCTTAAACGGGAAACTCCTTGGAGATGAACTACTCATAGCGGATATAGGGCTTAAGCTAGAGGTAGTCAGGGATTGCAGGATAGGAGTTAGTTATGCAGGGGAAGATGCGCTAAAGCCCTACAGGTTCTTAGCCAAGTCCAGTCCTGCGGTAAGCCATCAGCCAGGTTATTGCAGAAAGTACAAAAAAGTTTAATAGAGAACACAAAATAAAGCGAACCCCTCTCCCCTACCCACTACCCCTTGTTTCTCATTGCTCCTGAACTTTAAGGAGAGCCTTAGTTCCGGATTCAAGGAAGCTAGTTCCTTGATCAGCTTTTCTCTGTGAGGAGAGAGCTTAGGGGTTTGAGCTATCAAGGTTAGGTCAACAGCTCTCCCTTTAAAGCCCTTAACAAGACTCTCCAGACTATCCTTGATAAAGGGATACCTCTCAGATGAGTTCAGATCCTCATAGGGGTAATAGTGATAGCTAAGCTCTGCTTTAACGCCTAAATCCTCTGAAATAAGCTTTAGATCGCTTAGAGAGAAGACGCCTAAGATCTCGGTATTTATCTCGGTATTTAAAGCCTTCTTCCCTGGTGTTCTCAGCTCCACCAAGGAGATAGCCTGAATAGCTAAACTCTCAGGTTCAAGCTCTTTAAAGCCTAAACTTCTAGCTAGCACCAGGGTTAGGTTAGGATATTCCAGTAGCCCCCATAACCCCTTCGCTATATCTCCTAAACGATTAGATAGCTCGTCATAGAGGATATCAGGAACAGTTAAAGAGAGAAGAACCTTTTCATAGCTCACAGAGAACTTCTCCCTGATAATTCTCAAGAGCTCCGTACTTCTAGCCCCTCTCCACTTAAGACTGGTATCAGGAAACAATGTTCCTATGTCCCCGAGATATCCTAAAGCTCCCAAAGTAGCATCAATAAGGGAATGAAGGAGAACATCTCCATCAGAATGGGCTACAGCTCCCCAGCCTACTTTTAGTTCCTCGCTACCTATGTACAGGGGACCGCCACGTCTCAAGCGATGAATATCATAGGATAAACCTATCACCTTAAAATCACCCTCAGTTAGTTTGCTCTGAGTTCTCCTTAGTTCTTATATAGTTCAACAGTTTACACAGAGCTATGAATACAGCGGTAGCTAAGATTCCCCTCAGCAGGTTAAAAGGTAACACACCGTACACTATCATCTTCTCAACGGCTGAGCTGTTAAGGAAAAGCTTTATAACCCAGTAATTAGCGAGGGCCATGGTAATAGTGCTCACCAAGGTACCTAAACCAGCTCCCAGGAGAGCCCTCTTGAAGCCGAAGCCTGTTAAACTCCAGGTTAGCTTAGCTGGGAGGATGAGGGAGAGAGTAGCTAGAGCGTTCATCCCTAAGCCAAGCCATATATACTCATCGCCCTTAAGTAGAGCAAAGACGATCAACTTAACCACCAGAGCGTAGAGTAACCACGGCAGTTCCAGGTTTCTGGCCAAGAGGAGCATCAAACCATCAGAGAGGTCCAGCTTAAGGAAGGGCAGGAAAAGTGGGATCTGGATCAACATGATAAGCCCAGCGAGAGTCCCCAAGAGGGAACTCTCGCTGAGCCTCTTCAAACGACTTCTAGCTAAGGAGATCACATCTCTATATCCAGAAGTTTTATCAAGAACTTTACAATTACTCACTAAACCTTAGCTCCTTTGTACTCCTTCAGGAACTGGTCTTGAATAACGGCAACTGATTCCTTGAGCTTATCCACTATGAAGTCTATGTCTTCCTTGGTAGCTATCAGTGGGGGAGCTATGTAAGTTCTGTCAACAGAAGCTCTAGCCAGGTAAACGCCTCGCTTAAGCATCTCCTTCTCAATCCTAGCAGCAACCCAGAACTTACCGGGGATCCTCTCCATGGTCTCCTTGTTAGCCACGTACTCAACAGTCCAGTGGAATCCTATCCCCCTAACATCTCCGACGATATCAAACTCAAGTAATTCCTTAAGTCTCTCGCCTAAGTACTCACCCATCTTATCAGCGTTCTCCCAGAGTCTCTCCCTCTCTATTATCTCTATGTTCTTTAGAGCTGCTGCTGTAGATACTGGATGTCCACCGAAAGTCAAACCATGCATTAGCATCCACTTCTTAAATGGCTCAAACACCTTATCGCTGATAACCGTTGCAGAGAGCGGAGCGTAACCACTGGTTATACCTTTACCGAAGGTTACCATATCTGGGATAACTCCCCATCTCTCCATAGCGAACATCCTTCCAGTTCTACCAAAACCGTTGTTCACCTCATCAAATATCAGTAGGATACCGTACTTATCACATATCTCCCTAACCCTCTTTAAGTAGTCCTTAGGTGGGACTAGTGAACCTATAGCGGACATAACGGGCTCTATTACCACCGCAGCGATGGTCTTTGGTCCTTCAGCTAAGATCAAGTTCTCTAGCTCATCTACACATTGGAGTGAACAGGTATTAGGGTTAAGCTTGTAAGGACATCTGTAGCAGTAAGGTGGGTTAAAGTGTAGGAAGCCAGGCACCAATGGCTCAAAGAAGTTTCTGTTCTGCCTGATACCAGCGACGCTCAGAGCTCCGTAGGTAACCCCGTGATAGGACTCCCACCTAGCGATGATCTTATATCTCTTGGGTTCACCTATGACGTGGAAGTATTGTTTAGCTATCTTGACCGCTGTCTCTATAGCTTCGCTTCCGCTACCTGCGAAGAAAACGTGGTTTAAGTCGCCGGGTAGGATGGAAGCTAACTTCTCTGCTAGCTGGAGTGCAGGCTCATGAGCGTAGCCACCGAAAAGGGAAACGTAGCTTATCTTCTCCGCCTGCTGACGCATAGCTTCTATAATCTCTTCGCGTCCGTGCCCCACGTTGACTACCCATAGGATAGACATACCATCTATGTACTCCTTACCGTGAATATCCCAGAGCTTCATCCCCTTTCCCTTAACTATTAGCTTAGGCCCCTCCTCAGCTAGCTCAGACCACATACCGAAGTGAGGTATAAAGTGGTCTCTGGCTATCCTCTTGTAATCCTCCCAGGTATACTCCTTCATCCTCTCCACCCCCGTAATTCAAGATCATATCTTAAGAGCTACTTTAGAGTTCTATCTCCAGCGCCTCTAACCTTGTAGGAGAGCACATAAGATATCAGTAAACGATGGAGACGGAGGATCTCTAGATTAAGTCAGAAAACTATATCTTAAGCACTTTTAAGGAAAGGAGTGTAAGAGTTGCTAATTCTTACTTGTGACGACGGTGTTTTCTCCAAGGGTTTCAAGGCTTTAGTTAGAGGGGCACTTAACGTCCTATCCCCGGAAGAGCTCCTCCTCATAGGTCCTGAAGAAGAGAGAAGCGCATCCTCTCACTCCCTCACCTTCTTCAAACCGATATACCTCTATGAGAGGAAGTTGAAGGTGGAGGACATGGAGCTGAAGGCTTTCCTAACAGATGGAACTCCAGCAGACAACGTGATCATAGCGCTTTACTACTTGCTCGGAGGGAAGGAAGAGGATATCATCGTTCTCTCCGGTATCAACCGTGGGGCTAACCTAGGTTATGACATACACTACTCTGGTACTGTATCCGCTGCACTTGAAGCCTCACTTAAAGGGGGATGGGGAATCGCCTTCTCACTTGCCGAGTACGAAAATCCTGACTACAGCACCTCAGAGAAGGTAGTGAGCGCTTTTCTCAAAGCCTTCCTAAAGAGGTTAACACGTAATGATAGTTTCTCCACGCTAAGGGGAAAGATCACCTTAAACGTTAACATACCAAGCGTTCCATTAGAATCCATCAGAGGGATCAGCCTCACTAGGGCAGGTAGGAGCATCTACAGGGATAGGGTCATCCTCAGAGTTAACCCCAGAGGTAGGAAGTACCTCTGGTTAGGCGGAGATTACCCATGGGGTGAAGCATCTGAGGGCACTGACTTCTCAGCTATAAGGGATAACATGATATCTGTAACCCCCATAGACGTAAACCCAACTTGGTCCGGGCTCCTCATGAATAGAGATAGGGAGCTTAACGAAAAGCTCACAGAAACTCTAAGGGAATTCCTAAGAGATGTTTGGAGAGAGCTTAAAGAAGAGAGCTAAGAGATTTCTTTCTAATACCACGATTTTATTCTTTGT
>JALUEN010000037.1 GCA_027052755.1 bacterium
AGAGCTTTTCACCAAAAAATCTTTAAAATCCCCAGTGAGAGAAATGAGAAGGGGGTAGTTGAGATGAAGGTAAGCGGGAACGTACAGAAAGGGACCATTCAGAGGGCGCTTAGCGCTGATGTTAGGTTCTACAATGAGAGCTACACAGAAAAGGACGGAAGGACGGTAAGCGTTTATAACGACTCAGAGGCCATAGCCTACCTTACAAATAACAGCGATAAGGTCATCAAGGATATAGATGCAGAGCTAATCATTCACCAGAAGAAGATAGGTCAGAAGGGAGAGAGATTCCACATTGATCAGTTAAAGCCTGGTGAGACCACCCAGTTGAGGTTAACGGCAGAAGGTTTCTCCAGCGCTGATTTCAGCTTTATCTCTGCGTACATAACTGGAAGTTACACTGATTACATAACCTCAACGGCAATAAGAGCAATATTAAGGGTTGCTTATAAGGATCCAAATACTGGCAAACTAGAGCGAATAGAGATCTCGGATGGCACTTACGGATACAGGTTAAGGGAAAAGAAGTACAGTGGAAATGACTATTACTACTATGGCTAACCCTCTACATACCCAGATAGCTCTTCACGAGGAATCCCATAGTGATAAGCCACAAGACAGCTGCTATTAATGTGTACTTCTGAGCAGAGTTCAGAACTTTATATTTAACATCTGCAATCTTTGATGCCTTGTATATTCTCATCGTCACCTGATCCATTAGCTCGTCAAGTGTTACCTGTTTGAAGCGTTTCAGGTATTTAGCCCTAGGCTCTGAGACTATATCAGCGAAGAAGATGAGATCAGGTTTATAGGGCCTATTATTTCTCTTAAACTCATCTGAGGTCTTGCCTTCTATTTCCTTATCGCTTCTAGGTCTAACCACCATCAAGCACTTAGCTATAGCCCATGCTGACACTAGGAAGAATAGAACCGCTACGATAAGCTCTGGTCCCTTCAGCTCCTTGAACAAACCACCTCCCGAAGCTAAGAATATGCTGTTTATAACGATTAAAGTATTAGCTTTATCATCAGCGAACTGAAGGATACTCTGGTTATAGCTTAATATGGAGAAGGCAGCTGATATCTTTGTCTCTGGTGATACCTTTGACTTGAAGGATAGCTCCTCAAGATCCTCTCGTCTCACTGAAGTCTTAGTTAGTAGAGCTTCTTCAGGCTCATATCCTTCCTTAATAGCTTCCCTCAACTTACTAAGCTGAGAACTATTTATAAGTTTCTCTCTCCTAGCAACTTCTAAGATCATTTATATCACCTCCTCTCTCTTTCTCCTAATGATTTTTTTAAAATTGCCGAGGTGAGAGATCTGTGAACTAGATCACTTTCAGGGAAGTAAACATAAAGAAGGGGTTAAGGTAGGCTTGGAGAACTTACAAGGGAAGGTCGGAAGGGGAGACTCACTATGAACAAAGGGGTAAATGATAGTATAAGGTTAGTTGATCACCCCCTAGCAGCTCATAAGCTATCTACCTTAAGATCTGAGGACACCCCTTATCCAGTTTTCAGGAGGACCTTAAAGGAGCTCTCCCTCATACTAGCCGTGGAGGCCACGAGGGATCTCTCCACAAAAGAGGTTAAGTTAAAGACCCCTTTAAAGGAGACAACTGGTAAGGTAATAGATAGGGAAATACTATTAGTACCTATCTTTAGAGCAGGTTTAGGGATGTTAGATGGTTTCTTAGAGATCCTCCCAGATGCGAAGGTAGGATTCATCGGGATATACCGCAATGAACGCAGCCTCACCCCTAGAAAGTACTACCATAACATTCCTAAGGTATCCAAAGATGTGTTCGCTTTCATCTTAGATCCGATGATAGCCACCGGTGGTTCTATACGAACAGCGATAGAGCTTTTATTCGCAAACGATATAAGGACCATAACCGTGGTATCAGTTATAGCTTACTCAAAGACTTTAGAGAAGTTAGCAGAGGAATTCTCTCCTAACCTCAAGCTAAAGTTCGTAACCGCGGCACTAGATCAGGAGCTTAACGATAAAGGGTTCATAGTTCCAGGCCTAGGAGATGCAGGGGATAGGACATTTGGTAGCCTATGATCTGGAGATAACGAAAAGGAGGGATAGGATATGAGGATAGCTATCAACGGGTTCGGTAGGATAGGTAGGTTAACCCTAAAAGCTATACTATCTAAGTATCCTGAGTTTGAGATAGTAGCTATCAATGATCTAGTTGATTCAAAGACCAACGCTCACCTATTCAAGTACGACACCAACTACGGGATATACCCTGGCGAGGTGAGAGCTACTGAAAACGCCATCATCATTGATGGAAGAGAGATCAAGGTCTTCGCAGAGAGGGATCCCGGCAAGCTACCATGGAAAGACCTGAAGGTAGATGTAGTGATAGAGGCAACAGGTGTGTTCAGAGATGGGAACAAAGCCAAAGCTCACCTAGAGGCTGGAGCGAAGAAAGTAGTCATAACAGCTCCCGCTAAGAACGAAGATATAACTATAGTTCTAGGTGTTAACCACGATGCTTACGATCCAACGAAACACCACATAATATCTAACGCTTCCTGTACTACCAACTGTCTAGCCCCTGTAGCTAAAGTTATCCACGATAACTACACGATTAAGAGAGCGCACATGACAACTGTTCACGCCTACACCAACGATCAGAGAATCTTAGATCTAGCTCACAAAGATCTCAGGCGAGCCAGAGCTGCCGCTATGAACATAATCCCAACTACTACGGGAGCGGCTAAGGCAGTAGGTCTAGTCATACCAGATCTAGTTGGAAAATTCCACGGTATAGCTATGAGGGTGCCAGTTTCAACGGTATCAATTATAGACCTGGTCTGTGAGATAGAGAAACCGACCACAGCAGAGGAATTGAACGCCAAGTTCAAGGAGGCTTCAGAGACTTACCTGAAAGGCATCTTAGCTTACACTGAGGAACCCTTAGTTTCCTCAGACTTCAAAGGAGATCCACACTCAGCGATAGTGGATGGTCTATCCACTCAGGTTATAGATGGTACCTTTGTGAAGGTCCTGGCATGGTACGACAACGAGTGGGGGTACTCTAATAGGGTAGCAGATCTCCTGAAGATGATAGAGGAGAAGGGCATATAACCGCAGGGTATAATTTAATATTAACTCTATAGTTCTCAAGCGGGGTCAGTTATGGCCCCGCTTTAAGGTATTTAAAAGAGGAGGTAGAGCCTTGGAGAAGAGTAGCGAGGTCAAAACCCGACTCAGGTCTCAACCCAAGCACCTCTCAAATGTCGTTGTTAGAACTCTCACTGGCTTACTGCTAGGTTTCGGCTCTCTCTTCCTTCTCTTCCTATCTAGGGAGCTCTTCTCACTGGAGGTCATAGTTCTAATCCTATATGGTCTAAGGGAGTTCTACAAGGTAACCTTAGATGAGAAGGTACCTCTACTCCAGTACATAGGATATATCTCAGGTATAGGAGCGGGGATATCCGCCTATTACCTAGATCTCAAAACTTACTCCCACTTCGCCTTAGCTATACTAATGATCAGCTCCTTAATAGTCGTTATCGTCCAGATAATTCAGCTAGAATTAAAGGGCAGGGGTTCACCGCTCCCCCCTAATAGATACATTAAAGCTCTCAGGGAAGCCTCCATAATAGTGATATCCCAGCTCTACATCTCAATTCCGTTCAGCTTCGCTATACTCTTCTCAAGAGAGCCTGAGCTACTTCTAGCGCTCCTCTTAAGCATATTTAGCGTAGATATCTTCGCCTACTTCAGTGGAAAGACCATTGGTAGAAAACTCATAAAAAGGGGGTTCTTCAACACGATCAGTCCTAACAAGACCTGGGAAGGTACCATAGTAGGAGTTTTAACCTCGTGGGTGATAACGTTTCTATATGTGAAGATATACTTCCGCCCTATGAGATTGGATCTGATCGCAGTCTTATGGTTCATAGCGATAATAGCTACTATAAGCGACTTAGCTGAGTCAGCTCTCAAAAGAGGCTACGAGATCAAGGACACGGATAACATAATATTTGGACACGGAGGAATCTTAGACAGGTTTGACAGCTACATACTCTCTGCCTGGGTCTTCTGGCTGTATAACATCCTATTACTCACCTAGTTTTCAGGAGGTGTATCAGGATGGCTCTAGGCCCTGAAAATCCAAGATATGAGGAGAGGAAAACAGTAATAGATCGTATAAGAGATATCCTACTAGGACTCTCAGATGAAGCTATGGGCTGGTTACTTATCTCGCCAGCTATCCTAGTTATGGCTATCTTCATATTCTACCCCATCCTGATGATATTAGGTTACAGCTTTACCCAGAGAACTATCTACCTACCAGAGGTTAAGTTCATCGGCCTTCTAAACTTTGTCCAGGTTCTACAAGATATAAGGTTCTGGCTTAGCTTGAAGGTAACACTGATCTTCACCTTCTTCGCAGTGCTGCTAGAGTTCATCCTAGGATTAGCGATCGCCTTGATCCTTAACTCAGAGTTCAGAGGGAGAAAGTACGTCAGAGCTATATCAATCATTCCCTGGGCTCTACCTACCGCAGTGATGGCCTTAGGTTGGAGATGGCTCCTCAATGACGAGTACGGTATTATACCCTATCTAATGAAACAACTGGGATTAGTTAAACTGTTTGCTATCCTCCACATCATTCCCTCAGAGGCTAAGTTCTCCCTCTTAGGAACCGTAGGTGGAGCTATGACCAGCATGATACTGATAGACGTGTGGAAGACCACACCGTTTATGGTAATCATCCTCCTAGCGGGGCTTCAAGCTATCCCCAAAGATCTATACGAGGCTATGGACGTGGACGGAGCTACAAAGCTCCAGCAGTTCTTCCTCGTTACCCTGCCCCTTTTAAGACCCGCTATAGGTCTATCGCTGATGTTCAGGAGCATGTACAGTTTAGGTATATTTGACCTGCCATGGGTACTGACAGGAGGAGGTCCAGGGAACGCTACTAGGACGATAGCTATGTACCTGTATGATACTTTCTTCAGGTACATGGATCTAGGTTACGGTAGCGCAGTAACAGTGATCACTTCCCTGATAATATTTGGTATAGGGTTCGCTATATCAATTGTAGGTAGGACCAGGTGGGCTGAGAGATAAGAGCTGAGGTGAAAGACTTTAAGCTCTTGGAGGTGAAGAAGACATGAGTAACATAAACCCTAATGCGAAAGAGAGAGCCTTCCGATATATCTTCTACCTCTTCGTTGCCTGGATCATATTCTTCTCCTTAGCGCCCATTTTCTGGTTACTTTTAACCTCGCTTTCCTCCGACCCCGCTAGGCTAACCACCACACCTCTTTCCAAGATACTCAGCAGTCTCACCCTTAAACATTACATATTCCTCTTCAAGGAGAAACCGATTTTAATATATCTGAGGAACAGTGCAATCGTTGCAACAGCAACCACAATTCTCACCGTAGCAATAGGGACCTTAGCAGCCTATGCCTTTGCTAGAGTGAAGACACCCACGTTTAAGATCCTGAAGAATATCATACTTCTAATCGGTGTCTTCCCTGGTATCGTCCTGCTAGTTCCCCTCTTCGGACTCATCGTAAAGATGGGGCTTTACGATAACCTGCTTGGCTTGATATTGGTATATACCGCTTTCAACCTTCCATTCGCTATCTGGGTCCTATCAAGGTTCTTTGAAATGCTACCTAAGGATATAGAGGATGCTGCCCTCTTAGATGGTTTCTCTAAGCCTGAGATAGTCTTTCGCTTCGTTATCCCGATGTCATTACCTGCTATCTCTAGCGTATCCCTGCTAACCTTCATGGCTGCCTGGAACGAGTTCCTGTTCGCTCTAGCCTTCATCCC
>JALUEN010000038.1 GCA_027052755.1 bacterium
GGCTTAAACTTTAAGTCCCCGGTTGCCCTATCTAAGATATATGATCCCGTCAGATCTGAAGGGATTATATCCGGTGTTCCTTGAACTCTCTTGAAATCTAAACCAGTTGTCTTAGCGAAAGCCTTAACTAAGGTGGTCTTACCAACTCCAGGAACATCATCTATGAGAACATGCCCTTCAGCGATCAACGCTACTAACAGGAACTCTATCTCCTTATCTTTACCGTAGATAGCTTTTTCAATCTCTTTTTTCACCTTAACTATGAGTGGTTGGTATCTTACTATCAAGTTCTCTAAGGTATCCTTTAAGGACAAACCCCTCACCCCTTTAGAGCTATCCCTAGCTCATCTAACTGCCAGGTCTCTACCTCTGACGGCGCATCCGTTAACGGACATATCCCACCTTGTGTCTTAGGGAAAGCTATTACCTCCCTGATAGAGGATTCGCCTAGTATTATGGCTAGTATCCTGTCCAAACCTAGGGCTATACCTCCATGGGGCGGGGCGCCGTACTTCATAGCGTTCAGTAAGAAACCAAACCTCTTATAGCTTACCTCCCTGGGATAACCTATCTTCTCAAGGATCTTCAGCTGAAGCTCTGGATCTGTTATCCTAAGGCTACCGCTACCTATCTCATGTCCGTTGAGAACTAGATCGTATACATAGCCTCTAACGTTTAGCGGATCGCTATCTATCAGCTCTACATCCTCTTCATAGGGCATGGAGAAGGGATGGTGGTGAGGCTCAAGTCTCCCATCCTCTCCTAGCTTAAAAATAGGGAACTCAACTACCCATAAAAAGTAAAAGTCAGACTCAGGCTGAATATCTAACTTCTTAACCAAGAACCTCTTCAGGCTATCAGCTAACTCCCTAGCTCTCTCACCACCTACTATGAACAGGGTTTCCCCTTCTGATAGCGAGGCTAAATCTAGAATCCTCTCCTTAGATACGAACTTAGCCACCTTACCTTTAAGCTTGCCATCACTTAGCTCTAAGGTTAGGAAGCCATGAGAAGTTATCCCTGACTTAATGCTCTCCTGTATTAGGTCATCAACCCTCTTCCTAGAGAGTTTCACAGGTAGCTTGAAAGCTATAACCTCACCTCCTCTCTCTACTATGCTTCTGAGGACTTTGAACTCACTTTCTCGGAAGATATCTGTTAGATCTATCAGCTTATAGGGGTATCTAATATCTGGCTTATCAGTGCCCCACTGAGTGATCGCTTGATGATAAGTGATCCTGGGAAAGGGGAGCTTTAGCTGAATACCTAACAATTCCCCAAAGACGGTCTGAAACATCTCCTCAACTAGGGATAGGATATCATTCTCTCTTACAAAAGACATCTCTATATCTATCTGAGTGAACTCAGGTTGCCTATCCGCCCTTAAGTCCTCATCCCTGAGACATCTAGCTATCTGGAAGTACTTATCTATGCCTCCTATCATCAGGATCTGTTTAAGGAGCTGTGGTGATTGAGGGAGAGCGTAGAACTTGCCGGGATTTAAACGGCTGGGAACTAGGAAGTCCCTCGCCCCCTCTGGAGTTGATCGTATCAACATTGGGGTTTCCACTTCTAGGAAACCCTTGGAGATCAGGAACTTCCTAACAGAGTTAGTGAATAAGCTCCTAAAAGTTAGGTTTCTCACCATTCTAGGTGTCCTCAGCTCTAGATAACTGTACTTTAGCCTAAGGAACTCGGATACATCCTGATGTTTCTGATAGGGAAGGGGCTCTGACCTAGCCAGTACCCTCAAGTCCTCTAGCAGGATTTCTACATTGCCGGTAGGGATCTTAGGGTTCACGTTCTCTTCTGGACGTCTCGCTACCTTTCCTCTAGCTAGGATGACGTCCTCCTCTGATAGCTTAGATGCTAACTTGAATAGATCTGGATTGCGCTTCTCATCTATTGTTAGCTGGACTTCTCCGGTTCTATCTCTCAGGATTACAAATATTACACCGCCTAAGTCCCTTAGGCGTGAGACCCATCCACTTAAGGATACCTCTTTGCCTATGAGATCCGGAGTCTGTATGGCATAGGCTGTCCTGAGACCACTGGGATATCTGGAGAGATATTCCTTCTCTATGGTGGCGAAAACTTTTAGATGGTTTCCTTCAAGGTTGTTGATGTCTAAAGCCACCTTAAAACCCCTCCTTGAATTGATCTTCTGCTCATATCTTATTTCACTTGAGGAGCGCCTTTTCCTATTGATTTCTCTGTGGTGACCTCTCTCAAATGTCTCTATATTTAAGTGTTGAGAGGAATTCCTAGGTTGCTGTTGAATAGCCTTGATGAGATTTTTTAGTATTTTAATAATTTTATATATGGAGGGAGTTAAATGTACAATCACGTTGTTTTAGTTGGAAGGCTCGTCGCTGACCCCCAGTACAGACCCCTTAACGAGGGCAGAGGAGTTTGTAATTTTACCCTAGCAGTTGATAGACCTACTTCTTCTGGGGAGACCGATTTTCTTGATGTAGTAGCTTTCGGTAGCTTGGCTGAGATCGTTCACAAGTACTTGAGAAAGGGAAGGCTTGTGCTAGTTGAGGGTAGCCTGAGGACTAGGATCTGGGAACGAAATGATGGCACTAGGGTGAAGGTATATGAGATATACGCTAGAGATGTTAGGATGTTGGACAAACCGAAGAGGGAAGGAAAAACAGCAAAGCCTTCTCCTGCTAGCTCAAGCAACCTAGGAGAGGAACCAGATGATTTTGAGGAGATAGTTGATCTACCTTTTTAAGGCTCTTTGAGGTAGGAGGGAACAGGTATGAAAGCGTTAAAAGCGTTGAGCTTGATCTTTTTAGTGCTAGCTTTATTCTCCTGGGGTGTGTATTTCGGGATAGAGCTTTTGCCTGTTCCATATATTGAGGTAACTGTGAAGTACAAGAAACCCCAGGTTGGAGAGATAATCAAGGAAAAGTTCCCACAGGAAACCCTAGGAGTTAGAAAGATAAAGGAGTACGTCTATAAGGATATGGATTTGTACGTCGTGGCTTGGGAGAGTGAGAACAAGGATAGATTAGAGAAGTTTAAGAAAGCCATAAACGCTTATATTGAGAGGAGAGGTTTGAAGTTCAAGGTAGTAGTGAAACCCTTTGGTGATAAGTGGATACTGAAGGTTAACAAGGACTTTAAAAACCAAGAGGACGCGTGGAAGGTTCAGCAGCAGCTCTATAACAGAGGAGAGGGATACTACCTTGAGGTGCAACCTAAGAAGCAGATAAGCTCTATAGAATTATATCAAATTACCTTGATCATACCTAAGGATAAACTTCCTATCCTAGTTGACTTGGTAGATAACCTGAAGAGAGAGTATAATGATGAGTTTATAAACCTTGAGGTAGTGAGAACTATCTACAAGTCATCAAAGGAAGAGGAGCAGGGTAAGAAATAAATTACGTATCTCTTAATTGACAAAACCATTATATAGCTGATGCTAAAGGTAGTCAGCCTGTAGGATCTTCAGGTGATTTAGTTATGTCTCTTAAGCGCCTCTGGAAGCCTAAGCTCAGCGAGCTTAGAGATGGGGAAGTGGGCTCTCAGGTTTTTCGCTTCTTCAGGGAGCTTAACCTGAGAAGTCCTATATCAGGAGCTCTGCTTTTGGCTAGGTTCGGGGATTTGCGCCGAGCTTCTGAGTTTATAAGAGCCCCTGAGAGTCCCCTAACCCTTCCCCCTTATGATGAGGTTCAGCTGAACAAGTTCCTTGAGCTCATCATATACACAGAGGCAACTAACGGTAAGGTTCTAATATATGGCGACTATGATGTGGATGGTGTTACCTCTAGCGCTATCCTTTACAAAGTTCTGAGGAAACTGGATTTAAAACTGGAAGTTATCCTGCCTAACAGGTTTAAGGAAGGTTATGGGTTGAACTCAAGAGCTTTAAAGAGGATACTAACCTCAGCTCCAGATCTCCTCATCACTATAGATAACGGTATAACCGCTAAAGAGATAGTTAAACAGGTTAGGGAAGCTGGTATAGGAACCGTTATCATTGATCACCATGAGATAGATCCTGAGAGACTCCCTGAAGCTGATGCTATAATCCACCCAGGATTGATACCCTTCGGGTATAGACACTTGACCTCTGGGGGTATAGCTCTTAAACTAGCTCTCTTCATGAGTGAACTCTTGGATATCAAGCTATCTCCACGAGAGATAGATGAGCTCTTCGTCCTAGCCACTATATCCACTATAGCTGATGTGGCTCCCCTGCTAGATGAGAACAGGATTATAATCATCAGGGGCTTGAGCTTGATGAGAGAGGGTATTTTACCCTTGGGAGTAAGGGAGCTGTGGAGTTTGACGGGTAGGGAAGGATTTCCACGATCTGTCTTTGACGTGGCTTTTATACTAGCTCCTAGGTTGAACGCAGCTGGGAGGCTCAGCGATCCGTCTCTGGCTTTTAAACTGTTGATAACTGAGGACCCCTATGAGGCTAAAGCTATAGCAACTGAGCTGGAGAGGTATAACCGAAAACGGAGGAACTACCAGGAGAAGATCCTCAGAAAGATAGAGGAGATAGGAGTTAACTTGGATGGGAATGTTATCGTCCTCCAAATGGATAACTTGCATGAGGGTGTTATGGGTATAATAGCTCAGAGACTCGCCTCTAAATACCTGTTACCTACCTTCGTCTGTACTAGCTCACCTGATGGTTCGCTCCTGAAAGGTTCAGCTAGATCTCCTCACAGCTCCTTATCCATAGTTGAGGCTTTCTACTCCGCTAAGGATCTACTTAGTAGCTACGGTGGACATAATAGAGCTGGAGGCTTCTCTCTACCCCAAGAGAACTTCAGAGATTTTGAGAGAGCGCTGAGAGATCACTACTCCCCCTTTAAGGTGATAGAGGAAACTTATGATTTTGATCTCCCCTTAGAGTGGGGTGGTTTACTACAGAGGTTTTACGCTGATTTAAGGAGGATAGGGCCCTTTGGAGAGGATAACCCTGAACCAATCATCGGTTTCAGAGGAAAGATTCTATCCTTTAATACCCAGTACGCTAACGTTTACATAGATCAGCTTAAGAGAGAGGTTAAGCTTAGAATAGATGACAGCTTGCTACCCCGCCTAAGAGAGCTGAGGTTGATAAAACCATATAAGCTTATAATCCAGATAAAACCACCTGGGGCTAACAGCGAGGTATTTGGAACAGTTTTAGATTTTCTCAGCGAAGATCTAAGGACATCACTTAATATGTATAGAGGACCTGCCCTGCGTATCTCACAGCTTCCCCTTGAGGAGATAGAACTAACAGATCTCTCCTTGATAGATGAAGGTGAGAGTTAC
This sequence comes from bacterium, assembly GCA_027052755.1. Taxonomy (GTDB): domain Bacteria; phylum DRYD01; class DRYD01; order DRYD01; family JALUEN01; genus JALUEN01. Next base: position 5,290 of record JALUEN010000038.1, read on the forward strand.
GTCCTCATCTCCAACTCTGAGTTTGAGGGGAAGGAGATTATGAGAGTTAAGAAACTCACCAACCTTAAGCTTGAGGAGAAGCTGAAAATTATAGCCGAGTGGAGAGGACTCTTGGTCTTCAGAACCTTATCATCTGTAATTAAAACCTTTAATATACTAAACACCTTCTTCACTTTGAAAGGGGATAAGGAAGTTATCCTGATGAGCTCTGAGGACCTTGAACAGCTTAAAGGGGAACTGGAGAGGAGAAAGTTCTCCATATCTCAGTGGCATCCGAGCTGGGATGATATATCTGATGAAGCCCTAATCTGCGAGTACATCTACCTTAAAGACCTCTTCAGGCTTTGGAAGATCATAAAACCAAGACATATACATACCCTAACCGAGCTAACCTAGATGGTTGCTGGATTTTTAGAGGTAGAATTTGATTTTTTCGCTGAAAATTAATGGAAAAAGGAGGATAATAGCCCTTTAGGATAGAAAATAAGAGGTAGTAAAA
>JALUEN010000039.1:0-4465 GCA_027052755.1 bacterium
ATCCAGAGGGTACCCCGCAGGGCATCACTCAAGGTAAAGCTGGAGCAGGGTTAACCGATGAGGAAACTTATCAGCTACCTGAGATAGACGTGAACTCACCGGTTCTCAGGAGAGCGATAGAGGAGATAGACAGGGAAGTTCCTCCTGAGATCAGGGGAATGGCTGAGCAGATGGTGTTGGAGAAGGTGAACTCACCAGGTGGTCCTGAGGAGCTAGAGAACATGAGCCTAGACCCCAAGGTAAGGGAACAGGTAGGTTACATTGAGACTAAGCCAGAGGGTTCAGAAGCACCAGCTTCTAAGGAGATAGCGGAGAAGAAACTAACGGCTCCTGACATGGCCAGCCCTATGCTATGGCTAGACGAGGAGATAGAAGCTAACGAGGAAGAGCTAATGAAGAAGATGGAGGAATCAATGACATTTAACATCTCACCAGGAACCGCTTCAGCTGGTGAGAGCTAAACATACTAGAAGTGGTGCCTGTTAATGGGCAAATCCGCACTCCTAAGGGGACAGAGGGAATTCCTCTCAGGTAATGATCAAGAATAAGTAAGTACAACTGAAAAGGTAAGGGATAGTGGTCAAAAAGAGGTTGGAGGTTTTAACCAAAGAAAAAATAGAGATCGACGCGGAATTTTCTTGAACTCTTCAAATAGTTTTGAGAAAACTTAATTTGTAGTTTATTGAGAACAAGGAGATAGAAGTATCCCTCTAAAGAGAATAAAGGCTCCTTCTGCTTAAGACATCAGAAATTTAGAAGGTTCTGTACACTAAAACATGTTAATATATTTTCACAACTTTTTCTGCCACTATTAGGTAGGGGGTTAAATACTGTTGAAGAATTCCCTTATGCTCTGAGTTACGTATCTGGCCTCCTCATCTCTGAGCTGAGGGTAAAACGGCAAACTCAAGCTAGTTTGAGCTAATCTCATTGATACAGGAAAATCCTTATCTTTATAGCCAAAGAGCTTTTGATAGTAGGTGTACATGTGAACAGCTCTAGGCCAATTTATTGTAACACCAATCCCTCGCTTCTTTAAGAACTCCATCAACTTATCCCTCATTGTTCTGTTCCTCAGCCATATCACAAATAAGTGGAGAGCTGAGCGAGTTACCCAGCCTCGGTTACCCTTAAGGAAAACCTGTTTAGGTATAGAGATTTCACTTATACCTTTAAGCTCTTTCTTGTAAAGATTATAGATCTCATATCTCCTCCTCCAGTTATTCTCAACCCTTTCTAATTGAGGTATTAGCATCGCCGCTTGAAAATCCGTCAGGTTATATTTAAAGCCTAGCTCAACAACATCCCAGTCTCCAGGTCCCCTCCTGTACCTATCAATAGCGGTCTTATTCATACCGTGTAACCTGAGGGTTTTAATCCTACTAGCTAAGCTCTCATCATTAGTTATCAAAGCTCCACCTTCTCCTGAGGTTAAGTTCTTAGTAGCGTAGAAGCTGAAACAAGCTACATCAGAGAGATGTCCTGGTTTAATATTGTCTCTAACAGCTTCAAACGCATGAGCTGCATCCTCTATAATTTTAAATCCGTACTTATCGCTTAACTCCTTAAGACGGTACATATCAACCATCTGACCATATAGGTGAACAGGTATAACAGCTGATATACTCTCCTCTCTAAGCTTCTCCTCTAAGATATCTAAGTTCATCAAACCAGTATCCGGGTCTGAGTCAATTAATATAGGTTCCGCACCTACATATAAAACTACATTAGCGGTCGAGGCAAAGGTAAAGGAAGGTATGGCTACTCTATCTCCTCTTCCAATGCCTAAAGCGATCAAGCTGAGGTGAAGGCAAGCTGTGCAACTAGAGAGGGTAACAGCTCTTGAAACACCAAAGTAATCAGCTAGACGTTCCTCTAACTCCAAACACCTTGCACCTGTGGTAATGAAGTTCCCCTGCAAAACCTCTAGAACAGCTTCCCGCTCTCTATCAGTGATGTTTGGCTTAAAGAACTCCACTCTCACAGTTCTCACTCCCCTTAAAACTGCTATTCTTTATCTGTCAACGAACCTGTAAATATATATCTCAAGAGGAGATTCGCTATCATCAACCCTGTCAACTAACTCTAGCCCCTTCTCTCTGTAATTGAGGATCTCCAAGGCAGACAGGACGTAAACTGGTTTAGAGGTTATATTCCTCAGAGAGCTGAAGTTAAGATCCAAGTCTGATATCTTCTTATTTAGTATCTTAGGTACGTAAAAGGGATTTCCCCATTTAGAGCTGAATATTATTAGCCAAAAATCTGCGGATATGTTTCTAGAGAAGCTTACATCCCCTTCCCTCCCCATGAAGAAGGCATTTTCCTTTACGAAATCTCTAGACATAAGCTCAGCCACATAGCTATAACACTGATTACCGTAGAATTGGAAGTAATACAAGAAAAACGGGTTCTTTAATAGCTCCTCTCTTATGAAGTAGAAAAACTTACGTTTATAAGAGAGCGGGTAAATAGGTAGATAAGCATCTAAGGTATAGAAACCGTTATATTGAGCTATGCCAGGTGCAAATCCTATACAGACAACTCTATATGATCCTTTAGGTTGTCCTATCCGATAACCTACCTTCTTAAAGAGGTTTACCGAATAATACTCCCTGAAAGAGGGAAATCCATAAGTAGTGGATACCAGCTCAGGGTGAGAAAATACTATCACTCCTAGCTGAAGACCTATTAAAACGATCGCTATCGCCTTAGAGTATTTGTATTTAATTCCCTCTGATATCACTATTAGAGATATAGCGAAGGCGACGTAAAAAAGCGTAGGGAGAGCCCAAAATGTCCTAACCCAGCTAAGCCCTCTCAAGATCCCCAAGTTACCCTTCACTAAGAGAAAAAGCTTAGTAACCGATAGAGCTGATAGGGAGGCTGAGATCAGTATAGCTAGAGAAAATAATAAAGATAACTTGAACAGTTTCTTATCTTTAAGCAAAACGCTAACTAGTAAGGCTAACATAAGGACGGGGACTATGACAGGTAGAGCTAATGAGAAGTTATACTGAACTGGGAGAAATAGAAAGAAGAGAATCTTCCTAAAAACTCCCTCCCAGGTATATACAGCAGAGAGAACAAATTCGCTCCTGTGAGATATAAAAGGTTTAGTTATCACGAAATAAATGAACCTCCAGTTAACTAAAGCATATGATAATATCAGGATAGCTAAAACAGAGATAGCGTGCTTAATCCCTTCATGAAATTTTCTGGAGAAGTAACTGTACAGGAGAAACCAAGCAATGAGAAGCAAGATTATACCGATAAAAACATATCCTGACAAAGCTATGGAGCTGTAGGCGCCAATGAGTAAGGGAATGAGGTAATGATACCATTTTAGCTCTTTACCCTTATATATAAGTAATACAAGGTAGAGGATAAGAGAATATCCATAGTGGCTAAGTCCATATAAGGTAACTAGGGGAAGTAGAGCATACATAAGTACAACCCAGTTTATAACATCCTCTCTAGAGAGCCTTATTAAGCTCAAGGGATTTTCAAGTTCAGTTCTCTTCACTTCCTCAACTTTAAGAATAGTTTTTTGAGTGTGTTCAGGCTCAAGGTTATTACAGAGGAGTTCTCTGAGGAAGAGCCACATTCCTAAAGCACCGAGGAACCTCACAGCTATATCATTGAATACGATCGCCCAGAAAGGGGGAAAGAGTTTAAAGAACCAGAACTGGATATTCAACTCGCTGGGAAGAGAAAGCCTAAAAGCATTTCCGTTTAGCATCTGGATTACAGGTTCTAAAGGTTTCATGAATAACGGAAGCTTAGAAGCTACCACATACCATACCGCGTTGGAATCCAAGCTATCAAAGATAGGGAAATGAGAGTTCTCCCTTAAGAGAAATCTTGGTAAGTTAAAGATCAGAGGGCCTAGGATAACAGGCCAAAACGATGTAAGGAGATTCCTAAGGGCTTCAGATCCCGCTAATTTTGTCAAGTACGTTAAGATCTCTCTTCTCTTGAACATAATTTCTCCCTTCCTTGCTCTGGTGTACCCCCTACCTATAAGCATCCATCTCCAAGATATAAGCTGCAGCAAATAGTGACCAAATTAGGGTATAGGATATCAGAGCCATAAAAGGCTCATACCATATATTATTCACATATCCTCCCCAATCCGCGTATTTATAAACTCCAAATAGTACAAGCGAAACCTCTCCTAAGGTTAAAAGCCAGAAGAAATAATCTCTAAATATCAGGAGATAGGCAAGAGTTACCAGTAAAGCGTAAAGGAGAATCCTTAGGGAGAAATTTTGCCAGCTGAAAGCTAAGATCTGCAAGTATCTCCCTACAGCTAATATAGTGAACCTTACAGGTTCCCTTGATCCTACTTGCTTCAGTGAGATCCTTACAAAATCAGCCTCCTCATTTACTGCTAGCTTTTCTATATCATAAAATAACTTAAAGAATATCTCTCTAGGTCCCCAGATTAACTTCTTAGAGTTAAGAG
>JALUEN010000039.1:4475-5784 GCA_027052755.1 bacterium
AAGAGTTTCCTTAGGGACTATATCCCTGTCTTGAGGACAAACTATCGCTGCTAACTCTAATAACCCTACATCAGTTATCCCTTCCTTGAAGGAGATATGTAGATCTCTATTACGAAATCCTGGTTGTAAGAGATAAAGGCACTGGATCTCCTTATTCCCCCTCAATAGACTAGATCCTATTAACTTAGCTCTTAGAGATAGGCTTGGACACATCTCCTTAGGGGCTCTAATAAAAGTTAGATCACGAAGGGAAAAAGTTATTGATAGCTTAACTGGGTACTCTAACTCAAAGGTTCTATTAATTGTCTCCAAGATAGAGGGCAGCGTGTAGAAAGCCAATAGTAATATAGCAATCATCCTCAGTATTAAGACGCTTAACCTCAACCTCTTTCCCATATTTAATCTCTTCAGGGAATACTCAAGTCCTCCCTACTCTAACTTTAAGGTATAATTAGATAGGAAAACTTCATGGTAGATATCAAAAAGATTATAGAGCTCATCTAGGAATTTCTTAAAAGTTTTTAAAGGAGGGGAAAAATGTGCTAAACGGTATACTAGCCTTTATAGGAGCAATAGTCTTCGCAGTGTATAGGCAACTGATATTCAAGGCAAGGGTGCTGGAAATCACCAAGTATCTAGCTGAAGAAGGAGTATCAGGACATATAGCCCTGATATTTGCTGCAGTGAGAGACCCATTAGTTATAAGTGGGTATATAGGTGGGCTCATAGGTTCCTTATGCTGGTTAATTACTCTTAAGTACTTCCCTTTATATATAGCATACTCGGCTACCTCAATTAGTATAGTAATGGTAGTAATTTTAGAGAGATATATCTGGAAGGTTAGGATCAGCCCTATACAGCTAATAGGGATAGTTCTAGTGATAATAGGCGTGTACTTAATAGGGATAGGAAGAGAGGTGCCAAGTTAATGTCTGCTCAGGAGAAGAGTAGAGATATCACCGCCGTGATATTGCAGCCAGGCTATATTCCCTGGATAGGCTTCTTTGACTTAATCGCTAAATCAGATATATTCGTGTTCTTGGACGACGTACAGTTTACTATTCAAGACTGGAGAACGCGAAATAGGATAAGAACACCAGATGGGTGGATATGGCTTAGTGTACCAGTGAAACTAAGCAAACCCCACTTTGAGTATAAGATAAATGAGGTAATGGTAAATTACGAGCATAAATGGGTAAGGAAACATCTTCGCTCCTTACAAGCTTACTATAAACGCGCTCCCTTCTTTGAAGAGGTGTATCCTATCATAGAGAGCGAACTTCAAAGGAGATATAAACTATTATATGAG
>JALUEN010000040.1 GCA_027052755.1 bacterium
ATAATAGCGAACCTTTCTCTCTATCTGTCTCCTACGGCTCCTTATCTCCTCTAAAAGCCTCTGTCTCTCCTGGATAGAGGAGGAGTAAAGCTTCCTCTTCTTTTTCAGGAGCGCTTCATATTCCTCTAATTTTTTCCTCCTATAGCTCAGCGCCCGCTTTATTAACCTAATGTCGCTCTCTTTCTGAGCGATAAGGCCAAACAGAGATGATCTCTGGGAGATCAAGCTCTTCAAGAGGTATATCCTATCAAGAGCCACATCTATATCCGTCTCACCTAAAATCCCCATAACCAGCCATGGGATGTAGTTAGAGTAGAGGTAAGAGGCCTGGATCCTCAAAGTGAGCTTTAGATCCTCTAACTCCTTCTCCGCTTCCTTTAGCTTCCTCTCCAATTTTCTGATACTGTTATCAATTAGCTTCTTCTCATGCTCTATCTTCTTCAACTCACTCTCCAGGAAAGCCACCTTTCCCCAGACCTCCTGAAGTTGGCGATAGATCTGGTACTCCTCCTGACGTTGATAGCTCAGCTTGTACTTCAGCTCTCTCAGCTTCCGCTTAACTTGTTCTAGCTGTCTCTTCTTGGATTGCAAAGTACTAGCTTCAGATGAGGAGATAGCGAGAACTAAGAGAACAACCGCAATAGCTAAAGAGACCCAAGTCCTAATCAACCCCCTCATCAGCTTCACCTTGACTTCCTCCAAGCTCACTTAATAACCTTTTCCTTCCAAGCGTAAAGCAAATTGAGGGCATCTATAGGTCTCAAACTATCTAAGTTCAGTTTCCTGAGCTCTTTCAAGAGATCCAGAGCTAACCTGATCTCCTGAGATTCTAACTTCCCCTTAACCTCTTCGACAGATCTAGACCCACTTCCCCTAGCAGTAGCTACCGAGAATAGCCCTAGCTGCAGGGTCCTGGGTATCTGAGTAACCTCCAGCTCCTTAAGTAGCTGGTAAGCCCGTTTTATCACTTCTTCCCTTATACCCGCTAACCTAGCTACCTCTATGCCGTAACTCTTGAGCAGGGCACCATCCTTAACTTTGTAGAGGAAGACGAGTTTTGACTTACCATCACTACTCTCCTCAGAGACCTGGACATGGGCGTTAAATATCCCCTGGATCTTCCCCTGAAGAGTTGTCAGCTGGTAGAAGTGAGTAGCGAATATCCCCCTTGCCCTTATCCTCTTAGCTATATACTCGGTGATAGCCCAAGCTAGCGCCAAACCGTCATAAGTACTAGTTCCCCTACCTATCTCATCTAATAGCAGGAGGCTCTTTGAGGTGGCGTTATTTAATATGTAAGCCATCTCTAACATCTCTGTCATAAAGGTGCTTCTCCCACGGAGAATATCATCGCTAGCTCCCATCCTGCTGTATATACCATCAACTAAGCCTATGATGGCTCTATCAGCGGGTACAAAGCTACCTATGTGAGCCATTATCACCGCTAGACCGATAGTCTTCAGGAATGTTGATTTCCCCCCCATATTTGGGCCAGTTAGTATCATGAATCTCCGCTCAGGGGTCAAGCTGATGTCATTAGGCACGAAGTTATCCTTGATCAGCTCAAGAGATGGATGCCTAACACCTTGAAGGCGAAGCTCACCGCTGTCAGTTAGCTCCGGCTTAACATATCCCCTCTCCAGAGCTAGAGAAGCAAAGTTAGATAATAGGTCAAGCTCAGCTACCTTAGAGGAGATCAGATCCACTAGGTGATTTCTCTCCTTTAAGGCGTTGCTGAGATGTTCCCTTAACTCCTCAACCCTAACCTGGTATTGCTCCTGAGCGGAGAGGTATTTCACCTCAAATTCCTTGAGCTCAGGCGTGGTGAACCTCTCAGCAGAGGTTAGTGTTTGCTTTCTCTCATACCTAGGTGGTACTAGGTGGAGGTTCGCCTTAGTAACCTCTATGTAATACCCAAAAACCTGATTATATCCTATCTTAAGAGATTTTATCCCTGTCCTCTTACGCTCTGCCTCCTGGTACTCCTCAAGCCACTGCTGTCCACCCTCAATTAGATCTCTGTACTCATCTAAAAGTGGATCAAATCCTCTCCTAAAATCCACCGTACCGTCCTCTCTCATCTCAAGGCTCCTCTCAAGTAAATCAACTAGATCCTCTACCTCCTCTAGGTAGCTCTTAAGCTGAGCTAACAGATCACCAAGCCCACCACTTAGCTCTCCAGCAGAGGACAATCCCCTAACCAAGCTCATCAGGTTCCGCAGTGATAGGGAGATAGAGTATATATCCTCCAGCTTAGCTCTCCTGTACCTGACCTTAGAGGTCAACCTATCCAGATCGCCAACTCCTCTCAGCCCATCCCTGATCTGGCTGATCAGCTCAGGTCTCTCGGTCAGGAGCTCAAGGACCTGGTATCTATACCTTATCTCGTCAAGATCTGCCAGGGGTTTGAGGAGCCAGAGCCTTAATAACCTAGATCCCATAGGTGTAACGCAGTTATCTAAAGCCCACAGTAGCGATCCATAAACTCCCCTTCCAGGAACCTCAAGAACTTCCAGGTTCCTGAGAGTCGCTGGATCTAACCTCAAGTACTTGCCAGGCTCCTCAATCTGAAGGGATAACTTCACATCCAAACCTGGGTTAAGCTCCAGGAGGTAGTTTATAGCGAGAGCTAAAACCTCCTCCCCGCCGTACTCCCCTAATTTGTACAGGGCCTCTGGGGTCTCAAGGTAGTCTCTCAGAGGCTTCGGTAGATCAGTAGAGGATCGTTTAACCAAGGAGAGCCTCTCTCCCTCCTCCCAGCTGGATAGGTAGCTCATCAACGACTCCATCAGATTCCCCGATGGGTAAACTAAGATCTCAGAGGGTTTATAAGTGTTCAGAGCCTGGATCAGGTCCTCTAACTGAGCAAACCAGGAGTAAAACGCTCTCCTAGAGCTGAAGTCAACCAAGATCAAGTGATATCTATCCCTATCCCTTTTCACAGCAGCTAGGAAGTTATAGGTCTTAGAGTCAAGATAGCTTGGCTCTATGACAGTTCCAGAGGTAATGACCTGAACAATATCCCTCTTAACCAATCCCTTAGCTTTCTTAGGATCCTCCAGCTGTTCGGCTATAGCTACCTTATAGCCCCTATCTATGAGAGCTTTTATGTAGTTATCCACGCTGTGATATGGCACCCCAGCCATTGGGATCTCATAACCGTTAGGTAGCGGTCTCCTGGTAAGTATTATCTCTGCTGCCTCGGAGAAGGTTATAGCATCCTCAAAGTAAGTCTCGTAGAAGTCCCCAACCCTGAAGAGGAGTATAGCATCCCTGTACTTATTCTTAAGCTGTATGTATTGCCTCATCAATGGAGTCAACAGCTTAGGGTGTACACCTCTGAAGTCCTTCAGAAGTTTGGATTCATCCCTAATCTTCGGGCTCTTTGGTCCCTTAATGGGGCTAGAGGAAGCTCTAGGCATCCGCTTCTAGCCTCCTAAGCTTAGAGTGTCTGTAGCTGTAAGCGAAGTAAATGATCAAACCAGCCAAGGACCAGATGAGGAAACGGACCCAGGTTATGGTGGGTAGCTGAAGCATCAGCCAGAAGGAGGCCAGCATAGACAGTATGGGGAGCCAGGGGAAGAACGGCACTTTATACCCCCTAGGAACGTCCGGGTTCTTGTACCTCAGGATTATCACAGCAGCTGATACCATGAGGAAGGCGAACAGGGTACCGATATTTGTAAGCTCAGCTACCGTAGCTATATCCATGAACGCAGCGGGAATACCGACGATTAGACCGGTTACTATAGATGCGAAGAGGGGCGTCCCGTATTTAGGATGGATCTCAGCGAACTTAGGAGGCAGAAGCCCATCCCTAGCCATGACCATAAAAATCCTGGGTTGCCCTAGCTGGAAAACCAGTAAGACCGAGGTGGTAGCTACCAGAGCGCCTATTGACACGATAAGAGCTCCCCAGTTAAGCCCAAGCTTCTCAAAGGCTAGAGCTAAGGGATCAGCTACGTGAGACATCTCCGAGTAAGGGACTATACCTATTAAAACCAGCGATACGATTATGTAAATAATAGTTGTGGCTACTAGCGATCCTATTATTCCTATCGGGAGGTTCTTCTGGGGTTCCACTGTCTCCTCGCTAACTGTGGACAGGGCATCAAACCCTATGTAGGCAAAGAATATTATAGCAGCTGCGTTGAAGACACCTTTCCAGCCATAAGGCATGAACGGCTTAAAGTTATCCGGGTTCACAAAAAAGGCTCCAACTATCACGAAAAAGCCTAATACCAATAACTTTATGAACACCATAACGTTATTAAAGGTGGAACTCTCACGGATACCGGTTATTATGATCCAGGTAACAATGGCAACGATCAAAACCGCTAATAAGTCAAAGACTATGGGATAGCCGAAGATCTGAGGGGCACTCCACCATATCTCCAGGTGCTGGGTGAACTTGGTCAGGTAGTTCATCAGGTGATCTGAGGTTAGTATTGGAACCCCGAACAGGTGAGGGGTTCCCAGCATTATATCAGTAGATAGCTTAATAGTTCCAGGGTTATTGGTTAGGAAAGCGGGTAAGTTGATCCCCATGCTCCTTAACAAGCTCTCCAGGTAATCACCCCAGCTTATAGCCACAGCTGTGTTACCAACAGCGTACTCCAAGATCAGGTTCCAGCCGATCAACCAGGCGAAGAACTCACCTAGTGAGGCGTAAGCGTAGGTGTAGGCGCTACCTGAGATGGGGAGCATAGAGGTCATCTCAGCGTAACAGAGAGCGCTTAAGCCGGAGATAGCTGCGGCTATTATAAACGAGATAATCACCCCAGGTCCTGCCGGTAGCCTCCCGTGAGCCAGATCACCACCTGCAGCGGTACCGATCACTGAGAAGATACCAGCGCCAACTATAGCACCTATCCCGAAGAAGATCAGGTCCATAGCTCTGAGCTGACGCTTGAGCTTCGGTTTCTCCTCCACCTCTATACCCAAGCCTGCCTCCTCTAGTATTCGCTCCGGTGGTTTCCTCAGAAGTAAGCTCCTAAAGAACGATCCCTTCATCCTCAACACCACCCAGCTGTGGAGTTACTTAGGTTAAGCCGTCTTCCTCTCCTTTAGTATAGGCTTGATCTTGCCCTCAACTACCTCATCGGTTATGATGCACTCCTCTATCTGTCCCCTGTAGTTAGGTATGTCAAACATAACATCCACCAGTAGCTCCTCTAAGATACTCTTTAAAGCTCTAGCTCCCGTCTTGCGCTCATAGGCCTTCTTAGCGATTAACCTCAGAGCTTCGTCAGTGAAGGTGAGCTTAACTCCATCTAGAGCGAAGAGAGCTTGATACTGTTTTATCAGAGCGTTCTTAGGCTCCTTCAGGATCCTCACCAGGTCATCCTCACTCAGCGGATCAAGCGTTACTATTATGGGAAGCCTGCCTATGAACTCAGGTATAAACCCATACTTCAGCAGGTCCTCAGGTGTAACGTAGTGGAGTATGTTCTCCTCTTCCTCAATCTTCCTAGGTGGGTTTCTGAAACCCAAGGTAGTGCTCTTAACCCTCTGAGCGATTATATCTTCAAGTCCGTCAAAAGCTCCACCGACGATAAAGAGTACGTTAGTGGTATCAAACTGGATAAAGCTCTGAAGAGGGTGCTTTCTGCCACCTTGAGGAGGAACGTTAGCTATCGTTCCCTCTATTATCTTGAGAAGAGCTTGCTGAACTCCCTCGCCAGATACGTCCCTGGTGATTGATGGGTTATCAGCGCTCTTTCTGGCTATCTTATCTATCTCATCTATGTAGATTATCC
>JALUEN010000041.1 GCA_027052755.1 bacterium
ATCCTACACCATACCTATGGGGACCTTGCTTGGAGTTATGAACACCTTTGGACAGCTCAGCTCTAACTTTGAGATCATCGCCTTCAAAACTCATGGGATAAGCTTCAGGAGAGTTGTCATCTCAGCGCTGATATTGGCCTCACTTCTCACCATCTTAAATCTTCTGTTCTACAACTTCATAGTTCCTAGGAGCTTGAGGGAGGCGAGGGATATACTTCTAAATGCTCAGAGGCAACTGTCAGGGGCTATGATATCTGGACCCAATATGACCATCTCCCTAGGTAAGGGAGTGATAAGGAAGATCGTAGCTTCCCACTGGGATCCAGGTAGCTTAACCATGTACAGGCTGGTGATAAGCGATTGGAGAGATGGTATCCCCCTGAGAATTATCTTCTCAGATAAAGCTAAGTATGATCCTAAGGAGGGAAAGTGGATCCTTACGAACGTAAAGAGCTTTGAGCTGAAATCTAACGGTGAGACAATGGATGTGAAAACAAAACTGAACGTGAGAGTTATGAAGATAGAACTGATCAATCCCCAGAAGATAAGGAGAAAACCTAGGCTTGATGAGTATACTTTAGAGGAGCTACTGAGAGAGATAAGGTTCACTAAGAACATGGGCGGGAAACCGCTGGAGCTGGAAGCAGAGCTTCACTCTAGGCTAGCTATACCGGTAGCTGGCCTGGTCTTCGCTCTCTTAGCCGCACCTCTATCTAACCAACCTGTTAGGTCGTCCTCATTAGTGGGTGCTGGACTGAGCTTGCTGATAATACTGTTCTACTACATAGTCTTTTACTTAGGAAAGAGCTTGACCTTGAGCGGGACCCTACCCCCGTTTATAGGGATGTGGCTAGCTAATATCCTTTTTGGAGGTTTAGGGCTATTTATGCTCTTTAAGGAGAGCTGAAGGGATTTAAGGATATATGAGGGATAGGAGAGGTTATGCGCTTCTCCAGAAGCTGAGAGATGAAGAGGATCTATTCCCACTGGTGAGAAGCGGTGGCACCTGGGAGATAGCGGGGGAGCTCTTCACTTCAGGAGGTAGGTTTAAACTTGCTCTAGTATATCCAGGGACTTATACCGAGGGGATGAGCAGTTTAGGTTTTCAGCAGGTTTGGAAGCTCTTTAAACTGGAAGGGATTAACGTTCAGAGGAGCTTTATTGAGCCTAGATTCTTCATTGATGGCTCTTATAGAACCGTTGAAGAGTTCAGGGACCTGAGGAAATTTGAGTTGGTAGGCTTCTCTGTCGCCTACGAGCTCCAGATATTTAAGCTGATAGACTTCTACCTCAGCCTTGGTCTAGACCCTCAGAGGAAGCCGTTCACAGCTATAATGGGCGGACCTATCACCTATATGAACTTTAAACCCTTTTTGCCTCTAGTGGATCTGGTAGCTAGGGGGGATGGAGAGGTTACTATACCTGAGATCGCGAGAGGTCTCGGTCGGGGATATCTAAAGGAGGGAGTTATTCCTCAGGAAGGAATAGCCAAGATAAGGGAGCTAGAACCAGCTTTTACCCCTATCCTAACTCCTAGGAGCGAGTTTTCCTGGAGTTTACTTCTGGAAGTTAACCGAGGATGTGGATTTAAGTGTAAGTTCTGTGTTGTCCCTAGGTATTTCTCGCCTCTCAGGCTCTCAAAAAGGGAAGACATAGAGGAAATTATCTCTATTTTCTACAGATGGGCTAAGGAGACAGCTCCAGAAAGGAGACCTAAGGTGGGGCTGGTAACCACATTCTTCGGACCGAGATGGGTTAAGGAGATATTGAGAACCTGGAAGGGGAAGCTGGAGTTCTCCTTCTCATCTCTGAGACCTGAGCTCCTAGATGAGGAACTGCTTGAGATCTTGGCTCAGAACTCAGTGAGCTTTACTGTGGCTCCTGAAACTGGTTCTGATGAGCTCAGGGCTTTAATAGGGAAGACCTTCTCTAATGACCTCCTGTTAAACAAGTTAAGGATAGCTAGGAGGTTCGGCTTTCAAAAGCTTAAGGTCTATCTCATGCTTGGATTGCCTCCGGAGAGGGATGAACATATCCATGAAACGGCTGAGCTCTTAAAGGCTATCTCAGACTTAGGCTTTAGCGAGATCAGGGCAAGCATCTCACCCTTTGTTCCCAAACCTGGAACTCCACTGGGAAGATACCCAATAGCTCCTGAGAAGCTTATTAAGAGCCGACTGAGACTCCTTAGAAAACTACTTAAAGACTACCACAATGTACATATACAAATGGAGAGCTATAAACGAGCTAAGCTTGAGTGGGAGATAGCTAACGGTGATGAGGAGCTAGGTTTGAAGCTCCTGGAGGTTAAGAAGAGAGATAAACGAGTTTAGGTTAATAGGACAATAGGATGAAGTTCAGGATGATCCTGTGCTTTGATGATTCGCTAGGTGTTAATCCCCTTAATATCTCATCTATCAACATATTTTCGGGTAGCGACTTACTGAGGCTATCACTTCCCTTAGTCTGGGGTTGGGGAAGAGGTACGTACTCATCTACGTAAACAGCTACCACTTTAGTGTCGCTGGATGGTACGAACTTAGGAACTCCTGAGGGTACTCCGAAGATCTCTAAATCCCTTACCCTGAGCTCATACTTTAATAAAATCTTCATTATAAACCTTATCAGCTCATCGTTTATCCTTATCTCCAGCTTCCCCTGTGGATAGGTTTTAACTAGGTCCTTAAAGGATAGGATATCTAAAGGGGTGATCTGGAGGTTATCTAGGGAGTTACTTGGGAGCTCCCACCAATCGGTAACCACTACCCTGTCTCTGTGATCCATGTTAATAAATCGCCTCTCTTTTTAGAGAGAATTCGCTTCTGGATACCTTATTCCCTACAAGTTAATTAAGCAATTCGGGAGTGAACCACAGGAGGTCCCTTGAAGGAGGGGGTAAAACCTCTAAAATAAGATCTTGGAGGGATGTTCATGAACCTTCAGAGGTTTATCCCTAGTGATCCAGGGAGGGAACGCCCTTTTCATAAGTTTCTCAGTTACTGCTTTAAGGGGGGAGAGGGGTATTCTCAGGAGGTAGGCGTTAAGCTAGCTCTCAGGGTTTGGCCGGTGATCGTTTTAGTGGCATCTCTGTACGGTATATATGATATCTACTGTGGAAACCTCCTAGCTGGTAGCTCAGAGTTGATCTACTCTGCTCTTATAACAATTAACGTCGCCCTCTTATCTAAGAGGAAGCCAGAGCTGATGATAGATCTAAATATCCTTGTTACGATATTATTCTTCTGGGTACTCCTGATAACTGGTGGAGAAGATCTAGCTGGGATAGTTTACCTACCTATATTACCAGCTGTTATATTCTTCTTCACGACTAGGTGTAAGGGGGTATTATGGCTCTCCATATTCCTGATAGGGATCTCCTCTATAATTATAGGCGAGTCCCTAGGAGTTATTAACACGGTTTATAACGAGGTGATCCTCACGAACCTCCTGGTGGTTCTATTTATCCTCTCTATTATATCTGTTGTTAACGCTTATATCCGATCAGCTCAGGAGAAAATGTTAATTGACCAGAAAGAGAAGCTCCAGAAACTGCTATTAGAGGTTGAGGAGCTTAAGGAGAGGTACAGGTTAATATTTGAGAATGCTCCTGTGGGGATCCTGAGCTTTGATCACTCTGGGAAGATATTAGAGGTTAACTCTGCTGCAACTAAGATTTTAAAGATGCCTAGGGATCAGCTAATTAACCTGAACCTTAGCGAGCTACTAGAGGCTGATCCGTTATCTTCCGATCATCTCATTATAGAGAACCAGAGGGGAGATGGTGAAAATGTAGTTCTAAGAGTACTGATATCCAAAGTGCTTTCCGGTGATAAATTAGTAGGTGGTATATGCATTATTGAGGATATAACGGAGAAGGTTTTAAGGGAGCAGAGGGAACGAACTTTATTAAGAAAACTTAACCGGTTAGAGAGATTAGAGGATCTATCGCTGAGCTTAGGGGAATTGGCCCATGATCTGAAGAACGTCTTAGCTCCTGCTGCTATGCTCTCTCAGGATCTCCTGATTAGGTTGAAGGATGAGGGTAGAGAGGATCTACTCCACCCCATAGGGGTGATATATAGGTCGGTTAGCAGGACCCTTGAGATCTTAGAGGATATCTTGCTCAGCGTTAAGCTAGATGGTAAGCGGATAACCCTCTGTGATTTAAGGAAACTATTAAGTGAACTGCTCTCAGGACCTGAGTTTGAGGAGCTTAAGAGGGCATACCCTAACGTGAAGGTTAGGGCTCACGTTCCTGAGGAACCTATGTTGATCTCGGCAAACAAATGGGATATATACAAGGCTCTTCTTAACCTGGTTAAGAACGCTTTTGAGGCGATAGATGGAGAGGGAGAGGTTCAACTAAGGCTATACCGTGAGAGAGTTGAGAAGGATTCCTTGGATTCCTTTGAGCCTATACCTCCTGGCGATTACGTTGTCTTAGAAGTATCCGATACCGGTGTGGGAATACCTGAGGATAAGTTGATAGAGATATTCAAACCCTATATATCTTATAAGAGAAGTGGTACTGGTTTAGGGCTATTCATCGTTTACTCTACTGTTAAAGCCTACGGGGGATACATTGATGTTAAATCAGTTCCTAATAAGGGATCTACCTTTAGACTTCTCTTTAGGGAAGCTAAAAATACTTCTCAAAATTTAGATCTTGAAACTGAGGGAAACCTTCCTGAGAAGAGCTAGCGCTTGAGTTAGGCTTAGAGAGTAACCTGTAGAAACAGTCTTTACATACCTCCATCTCTATCACCCTAAAGGTGTTGTCCTCCCTTTTCTCCACCCGCTGAGTATACACCAATTCTGTAGGGTCAATGAAGGTTCTTCCACAGACCTGGCACTTGAACTTTATATGTGAGCTAGCCTCTTCCCTGGTCATGGCCTCTACCATCTCGGATAACCTGTTCAGCGTAGGCTCCCATATTAGGGTTAGCGCTTCTGTCAGTAGGTCTAAGACGTTATGCTGGGTAATCATCATAAGTGGCTTTAGCGAGCCTGTCTGAAGATGCTCATCCCATAAAGCGCTTATCTCCTCGTTTCCCACGTCAAAATCACTGAGCCCAAAGTAGCGCAGGAATCTCAGGGGAAACACCTCATGTAGCTTGCTCCACTTCACCTTATACGGGGTCTTGTTCCTTATAACGTTTGCGCTCCTCTTTAAAGGACTCATTAGGTCTTTCCAGCTGTACAGAAGTCCTAAATAATCAAACCAAGCTTGTTCAAAGTTTTTGTTATAGGCGTAGAAGGGTTGTCTCAGGGTAGAGAGCTCACCCCTTACCTCCTGGATAAACCTGGGATAAGGGATAGATTTAGTTCTGGTTATGCTCTTTAAAATAGAACCGTTTCGCTTTGAGGTGATGTAACCGAAGGTTATCAGCTCCCCGTATTCAGGATCTAGATCCGTTGTCTCTATGTCTATTATAGTCCCGTTCACCTTGACCCCAGGTATTGTTAGCTCTTCTACGAGTAACTTAACGCTATCATCTGTGGAGGGTTTTAACCTCCTGGTTGAGGGCGAGGATCCCTTTATTAAAGATCTTTTAGGC
Organism: bacterium; assembly: GCA_027052755.1. Classification (GTDB taxonomy): domain Bacteria; phylum DRYD01; class DRYD01; order DRYD01; family JALUEN01; genus JALUEN01. The sequence goes on from JALUEN010000041.1 coordinate 5,559, forward strand.
TCGCCTCCGTGGAGGATCATCTAGCTCTCCCCTTCCAAACTACCCTTGAGTGTTCTCAGGAACTCGTCATTTATATTAGGATCAGGCGATATAGTAACCCTTATGAAGCCTGGCAAGCTGAACTGAGATCGAGGTAGGAGTATGTAGCCATTCCTCTTCTGTTT
>JALUEN010000042.1:0-4173 GCA_027052755.1 bacterium
GTTGTGATGAGAGTGGAAAAGGGGAACATCTAGGGGGGATTTCCCTTGCCTGCCTTGCTGTGCTGAGCTTTAGGGGACTTGCTCAGCTTATAAGGGAAGGAGTAAAGGACTCTAAGAAGCTGAAAGCTCATAAGATACGAAAAATAGCCTTGAGTTTGAAAAAGTTCGCAGAAGAGAATCCTTACGATTTATGCTACAGAGAACTCTCGCTAGGGGTTTCCTACTATAACGAGCTATATGATCAGATAGGGAATCAAGCTAAGTTGATAAGCAGGTTATACGTTGAGGTTTTAGAGGATTTACCGGATTACCTATTTGATCTATTCCTGTCTAGATTTAGTTATCCTCCTAAGATAGTGATAGATGGTCATAGGCTTAAGTATATGCGGACTACATGCTATAGAGGTTCAGAGGTTATATTTCTTCCAAAAGCTGAGAGAGTAAAAAGTGTTGCAGGTGCCTCAATTTTAGCTAGGGATTCTTACCTTAGAAATATCTCCTTAAGTTTATCTGAGAGACTTGGGAGAGAAATTCCTTACGGTGATCTAAGAGGAATCACTTCCGAGATCTTGAAGAAGTTACAGAAGAGACATTTCTCTAAAAGTTAACTTCTTACTTTTGTCTCAGGGGGTGAAATAGGTGAAGTTAGGGCTAAGCTTAAAGAAAAGGGTTATATTATATTTGGGACTTCTAGCAATATTAATAGGGCTTATATTCTCTGGTTGTGCTGTACCTCCTGGTGGACCTAGTTCTATCTCTGGAGGTGGAGGAGGGGGAACTATAACCTCTATTCCTAAATTGTGGGATGTTGCCACATATAAGTTAGGGGGAAGCGGTGGAAATGTAGGTATAGTAGGTTCTTCTAATACCTTTTTCCTAGTGAACCCTAGCTTGACCGTTACCGACTTTAGTGATAACTTTAAGGGAACTCCGCTGGAGGGTTTTGATATCTTGTCATTAGATTTTTACACTGATAGCGCCTTATTCATGTTGTTATATGATAGCGCTACAGGAAAATCTGCTATCGCTAACGTTATCATAGGTGCTGGAATGGTGATCCAGAGCACCGAGCACTCTGGAACGGATAAATTACTTCTTAAGGATGCCCTAGGTAACGATATATCCCTGTCTGGGATGCTCCCGGCTAAAGTGAGAACTGCTGTATCTAGTGGAGGTATTAACTATGCTGCCGCTGCTCTCTCTTATAACTCAGGTGGTGGAGGGACAAATACTATCATACCTATATGTAATACAACTCAACCTCTATACTGGCAAGCTGCAAACATTGATTTAGATGGTAATGTTTACAATTACTTGGTTGGTAAAGTTATGGATCTAGAGTGGTTATCTGGAGCTGGAACTCATAGGTTGGCGGTGGTTTTGCAGAGTGGTATAGTGTATGTCTTTAACTTCTCTGTTCAAGACGGTATTTTTAAACTGACTAAGGATAAAGAGATAAACCTGGGAACTACTTTATACGGCATAGCAGGTAATTTTAACTCTACGACTAAGGACGTAGTTTATCCGTTGGTTGCCGTAGGGGATGCTGAGATAGCGGTGATTTACAACACAGGAGCTTATGATGAGATCAGTTTACCTGCTACCTTATCTAACGTGAGGTTTATTGATGTATCCGTAGTGAGTGATAATGCGGTTATCGTCGGATATGATGTTGGAACGAATAAACCTGTTGCAGTCCTGTTGAACATCCCATCTCAGAGTTTAACTATTTCTACCCTGGATCCAGAAGTTGCTAACTACCTACCTATGGGTGTAACCTTCCTATCAGGTGTTAGCCAGTACATATGGATGGTTACCCAGAGTATAAGCTCTGACTCAGGTATAGTTTACTACAGCGCAGATGGAGGTAAGAACTTTAAGGAGCTAAATCCTTAACCATTAAGACTGAGGATTAAGCGAAGAGGGTTAACTAGTACAGCCCTTGAGAGAAAACTTTAGAGCTAAAAGAGGTTTGGAGTGGTCCTAAAAGATATTTTTGGCCATTCTCCCTTAAAGATTTTTTTACATAATTTTAGCTAGGCTTTACAGGGAAGATATCTCCCTTAAGGGAAAACTATTGAAGAAGCTTTTTAGCTTTCCTACTCCTCCTGTTAGAGGTGATGAGGATGGATATAAGTGTGGATTTGGAGGACAGGAAGGGTGAAGTAGAGGCAACTTCTGAGGTTATCTCTGAGATCTCCTCTGATAAAGTGGATGCTTTTGAGATATCTCAAAAGGTAAATTTTGCATATAAATTCGCTGTGGATATTGGACATGAGAACGTTCGCTTCTTCTTCTATCCCTCAAGGAGGATAATCTCTGTCCCATCTTATGCGGCGACTGATGGTAGGAAGTTCTTTAAAGGCTTGGAGGCTAAGTCAATTATTGGCAGACATCCTAGTGATATGAAGGTGGTTACCCTCTTAGATAACAATACTGTGAAGGATTACAAGATCTTGTACGTTTACCTAAGAGATATCTTATCCGAGGTAGTAAATTTCAGGGTGCCATTTACTTTGTTAGCGGGAGAGCTGTATAGCTTAAAGAAGGTAGATGTTAAGTTCCTCTATAAGATTTTTAAACAGCTAGGTTTTTGGAAGGTGTTTTTCATCCCTCAGCCGATTGCTACTGCTGTAGGATTAGGGTTAGATATAACTAAGCCTCATGGGTACCTCCTGCTAGATATAGGAGCGGGAACTACAAAGATAGGTTTAGTTACCCTTTACGGTCTATCAGCTTACAAGGAGATAGAGGCTGCGGGACGAGCTATGGATAAGCGGATAATAGACATACTATACAAGGAGATGAGTCTCTCCATAGGTGATAGGACCGCCGAAGAGTTGAAGAAGCGAGCTCTTGACCTTGAGTACCTCTACAACCCCTCTAAACCTGAGGAGTATGTTATGGTAAAAGGGATAGATTCTATGAGTAAGTTGCCTACAGAAAAGGAGGTTCCTAAATCGCTTATCGTTAAGGCGGTAGAGCCTGTCCTCTATGAAATAATAGAGGAGCTTAAGGATCTCATGGGAGGGATATCTCCTGAACTGATATCTGATGTCCTGAGGGAAGGCATATACTTAACTGGTGGTCTCTCTCTGACCCCGAATATAGAGGAGTACTTCTCCTATAAGTTAAACATAAAAGTAAATAATACCAGAACTGATAAAGCGACCATTAAAGGCTTAGGAGAGATACTATGCTCTAAGACATTATTTAAGAAGATAACTACCCTAAGGGAAGCTAAGGATCTATTCCATAAGATTTATGTATCCTAATATATCTGATTAGCCTCTAAGCTCTGGAGGAGATGCTATGCATAGGTTATTGGAGCATACAGCGGACATCAGATTAATGGTTAAAGCTGAGAGTTTGGAGGAGCTTTTCAGGGACTCAGTTAGGGGCCTTGCTAGAGCTTACCTTGAGATATACGATGGGGACCTTCCAGAGCTAGAGGAGAACACTAGGCTTCCTATAGAGATAGAGGCTGAGTCCTTGGAAGAACTAGTTCATAAGCTCTTAAGAGAAGGTGTTAGGCTATTTGATGTTCAGAAAGCGCTACCCTTTGATTTTAACTTAAGAGCTATCTGTTATAAAGAGGGGATCTGGAATCTTAGAGGAGAGATGATATTCGCTGATGCCCCGGCTTCTGAGATATCAGCTTACATAAAGGCAGTTACGTATCATGAGTACTATCTGAGGCAGGAGTTTAGCTATACCGTTGTTTTAGACGTTTAGCTATAAGGAGGGAAAGGAAGTGGGAGAGGTAGTCATGGGTAAGGAGAAATCCTTAGAACTTTCTGAGGAGAAAACCCGAGAGGCTAAGATGAAGGTAAACTTCACTAAGTTAGCTATATCAGGATTAGTGGGGGCTGTTCTAGGAGTAGGAGCCTATCTCTTCTTTGAGTCGCTTGATGATGATGTTAAGGAAGCTATCAGGTTGAAACTGAAGAGGTCAACTATACAGTTCCTAAAGCAGGTTTTATCCCTTGATGAGCTTGAGCTTCCGGAGACATCAAAGACTAGCAAGGCTTTACCAGATGGAGAGGAAGTTTAAACTGAGGATATGGCTAGGAGCTCTAAGAGAAAACTTCTAGTAATCGTTGGGCCAACTTGTGTAGGAAAGACCGCTTTATCTCTAGAGTTAGCTAGACAAACTGGGGCTCACATTATCTC
>JALUEN010000042.1:4183-4854 GCA_027052755.1 bacterium
ATCTCTGCTGATAGCAGGCAGATTTATAAATACATGGATATTGGCACGGACAAGGTAAGCGAAGAGGTTCGGCATCAGATACCTCACTATATGATAGATGTGGTTGAGCCTTCTCAGGATTTTAACGTATACGATTACCAGGAGAAAGTCTATAAGCTAGTGGGATCTCTTCCTAGGGATCTCCCGTTGATAATGGTAGGTGGCACTGGCCTATATATCAGAGCGGTACTCAGGGGGTTTAAGCTTCCCCCCAGGGATTTAGAGGTAAGGAAACAGCTGGAGTTGGAGTTAGCTGAGCGAGGATTTGATGCTTTACTAAAAGAGCTGAGAGAATTAGATCCAGATAGTGCCCTTAAGGTTGCTCAGGAGAGAAATCCCAGGCGTTTAGTAAGGTATCTGGAGGTGGTTAGGACTACTGGAAAACCTCTGAGGTATTTCTGGGATGAGAGGAGAGCTGAGGCTGAGGGTATAGAACCGATAATGATAGCTCTTTACAAGTCTAGGGAGAAACTATACAGGGATATAGAGGATCGTGTAGATGATCAGGTGAGGAGAGGGTTAATAGGAGAGGTCTCCTGGTTAGTTTGGAGATATGGTTTTGACCTAAAAGCCTTTGAAACCTTGGGATATCAGGAGATAATAAAAGCGTTTAAAGGAGAGCTTAGCTTAGG
>JALUEN010000042.1:4864-5719 GCA_027052755.1 bacterium
GCTTAGGAAGGGCAATTAATTTGATAAAGAGGAACACGAAGAGATTCGCTAAGCGTCAATTTACGTGGTTTAAGAGGGAGCCTGTGGAGAAGTGGTTTGAGGTTACTGGGGATTTCAAAGCTTTAGCTAAAGTGGTTCTAGATTACCTCAAGGGCAGGTGGCCTTAGTTGTTTCACTTACTCCTCTTCCTCCTAGGGTTGGTTAGCGCTACTATAGGTTCAGCTATCGGTATAGGTGGGGGATCTATAGTTGTCCCGATACTGATCACTTTCTTCTCTCTAATGCCATGTCAGGCCGTGCCAGGTAGCTTGCTGATGATAGTTATCACCTCTTTAGTAGCTACTCTTAATTATCTCAAATATAGGCTGGTTGATATTAAGCTAGGAGTATTTCTTGAGTTTTTTACTGTTCCCGGTGCTATACTTGGAGCTAGACTTAATTACCAGATAGATTACAGGGTTTTTGAGTACATTATGGTGGGAGTTTTATTTCTCTCTGCTCTCAGAGTCTTCCTTAGCCAGGATAAGATAGTGGATATTAGCGGGGATGTAGGTGGGAGAGCTCAGAGGATAAGATTCACAGCGGTTAAGTACCTGTTAGCCATGGGTTTGGCTTTCACCGCTGGTTTAGCTAGTGGGCTTTTAGGAATAGGTGGTGGAGTATTAAAGGTCCCATTAATGATCGTCTTAGGAGTACCGATAAAGGTAGCGGTAGCTACAAGTTCTTTCATGATAGGAATAACATCTATTTCAGCTTTAGCTACTTACTTAATAAATAGCTATATAGATTTAGGATTATTTCTGAAGGTAGGTCTTCCTCTTATGCTTGGCGCTTTAGTAGGAGCTAACTTAGGAC
>JALUEN010000043.1 GCA_027052755.1 bacterium
ATAATAACCTACTTCTCCAAAGAGCTTAACCCTATAATCCAGGGTGAAAGCGAAAAGAAGAAGGAGGGGACTAGAGGTGAAAATAGGTTCCATAAACAAAGGTTGGTTAAGTAATATCTTAAATGGGATCTTCGGGTCATCCGAATCCTCATGTGAGTATCCAGATGAAACCTATGGGATAGACCAGATAGATAAAGCGATAGTATCTCAAAATGAGGGTAAGGAGAAGGATTGGCTAGTTATCTTCTATACTGCTGAACACCCTGAGACCAAGTACACATTATATAACGTAGTCCAGACCGTGGTAGGTATTGAGAACAACATCATAGAGAACTCTCTTCCAGCTGACAAAGAGAAGGCTCACTACATAGCACTTGTTGATTACCTTGACTGCTACTGGCGACCAGGTTCCCAAGAGGCACAAGGTGTAAAAGCTTACTACATCACGAAAACTCCAAAGTATAATAGTTTAGCATCTAACTTAAAAGAATTCCCAGAATCCCCTAAGATAAGTGAGTCCAAGTACTTAAAATCAGCTAATCCGCACTTCATGGCTAACTTCATAACTGAGATGATGAAGAGGTTTCCTGCTAAACACGTAGCGCTAGTTGTCTTAGATGGCAATGCCTGGAACCAAGTTGAGGACTCAGAGGATAACATAGTTAAGGACGCCATCACATCAGTCTCCTCTAACTTACAGAAGGCTTTATCCGAGGTTTATGAGAAGACGGGGAGGAAGATAGATGTTCTAGCCTTAAACATTCCGCTCATGGCAACAGGAGAGATAGGGTATGCCTTAGCTCCCTATGTGAAGTACCTAGTTGCTCCCGAATATGATCTACCAATAGGACGCTTTCACATAGGGATGAAGTACTTCCCATTCCTGCCCATAAAAGACAGAAAGGTAACACCTGAGGAGTTTGCTAGAGCCTTAGCAGAGCTAAACAAGGACCATATAGGGGATATCTCCGTAGCTGATCTAAGTAAATCTAAGGAATTAGCGAAGAAGATAGATGAGTTCTCTAAAGCTGTAATAGATGCTATAAAGGCTGGAAAGGTTGAGAGAGAGGATCTCCTAGCTCTCCTTGAGAAGACAGAGAAGTTCTCTACCTGGGAGTACTCTAGGTATGAGTCTTACACCGTAGATGTGGCTAACTTTGCTGAGATGATAACTAAGAGTAAAGCCATTAACAGCCAGGAGCTAAAGAGAAAGGCTGAGGATCTGTATAAGTTTATCAAGGAGAAGTATGTGATAGCTAATTACCGTAAGGATGAGGAGAGATCAACCTACGGGTTTACCCTCAGAGTTACCAGTCCTAAAGAGCTTAAGAACTTCCTCAGGTACTACTATGGGAAAACAGATCTCGCTAAAACCACTCAATGGGATGAGATGGTAAAGCTTTTATTCACTGGAGAGATCAAATAGAATTATTGCTGGAGGTGGGCGAAGATGGTGATAAAAGACATAAAAAACTCGGTAAATACTCTAATCAATCTCAAGTTCTCAAGGGGAGTCATTAGAAGTCTCAAGAGATCTTCTGAGGAGGTCAACTCATCAGAAAAGGTAGAACTTTCCAGAGAAGCTAAGGTACTTCGCAATAGATATCACTTCACAAAAGAGGAGAGAAAGGTTATCAACTATATACGTATGTCAACAGCTGAGATCGGTAAGGACCGATGCGTTTACACAGAGGACCCTTCAAAGTACATAAAACCACCTCTTGATCTTAAAGTAGAATCCCACTTAACCCTCCTCTCATCTCTGCTAACCCTCCCTCTCCTACTTGGAAGTGCTACCCTGATGATATTTGGAGGAGGGCCTCTAGGGGTTCTAGCTGGGCTTTCAACTGGTTTAGCCACATTAGTTTTAGATAATTACCTCTTCTCCAATGCTGATAAGATTAAGAGGGATGCTGAATTCAAGCTTATGGATTACAAGAGACCTGAGGTGAGAAGAAAACTTTTAGAGAATAAAGGGATAACACCAGAGGAAGGTATCTTGAGACTAAGAGAGGGAAAACCCATATACATCGTCGTATCACTCTCTCCCTTTAAGACCTTAAAGCTTTCATCTATAGAAGAAGCTCTGAAGGTGTTAGCGGGCAAATCTCAATAGAGGTCAAGAGATAATATAGAGAAAACTTACTTTACAATTAGCTCTCGGAGCTCCTCAGGCAGATCTTTAAGTGATACCCGTTTGTATAAAACTTGAAGCTCAGCGCTAGGCAAAGTATCTAGAGTTCGCATTGGTGTTCTCATAACACCGTTCTCCCAGATAGCGACAGTTAACCCAAAGGGGAATAACCCCTTTCCTGAGGTAACCAGCTCACCCTTCCCCTTTAGAAGGGACTCAGGAGAGAACTCCTCTAACCTGAGAGAACCTCCACCTCCCCTCACTATTCCAAAACCAGAAACCTCACAATCAGAACTCAGGAAGGTTACTGTCAGGTAAACCTCAGGAGAGGATATGGTTTTGAGGATGCTGTAGCCCTTATAGACTTTATCAACAACCCCAACTAGGTTTACCCCCATAACTACAGGATCCAATGGTTCTACAAGCTCTTCACCAGCTAATAGGATATATCTGTGAGGTAGGGTCATCTTCAAAGCTCTAACCTTAACTTTGAACTTCAGATCGTATCCCTCATCTAAAAGGGGTTGAGGGATCAAGATAAGATTATATAATCTCATACTTGTTATCAGCTTAACAGTTCGCTCTAGACATCTTCTCCTGTGAAAAAGAGGATTAAGGTTTAGGGATAACTTTTTCAAGTAACCTTCAGAGACTCTCTCAGGTTGATAAATTAGATCCCTTAAAGTTAACTCTCTAAGTAGGAAGATCTCAGAGGAGATAGCTATAACAGACAGGATAACGATGTATATCAGTTTTCCTCTCAAGTTCAGTCCTCCCAAGTGATAATATTATCAGATCTATTCTCACTTTCTCATATGTTCACTGAAAATCCTAGAGAATACTCTCACGATCTTATCAGGTGAGTGCCTAGCTAGGTTCTCAGAGGTATCCAACAAGTCCTCAGCTATCAGTTTAATTCCCTGAATTTCCAGGTACTCCCTTAGGTCATCAATTTCCAGTTGTGATGCGCCCTCACTTTTATACTTCTCTAGGAGATCTTTAGGTAGTTTCCTTGAGTTAGCGATAACTATATCTGGCTTATCTCCCAGGTAGTTAATAATTTCTTCCAAGTGGTCCCTAGCCGTCATATTTAAGGTCTCCCCGGGCTGGGTAACCAGGTTTAGGATAAAAACCTTTATCGCCTTAGAGTTTCTCAAGCTCTCAGCTAACTCGTCTATGAGTAGGTTAGAAATTATACTGGAGTACAAGCTTCCAGGTCCGAGAACTATGATATCAGCTTCCCTGATAGCTTCCAACGCTTCGGGATTAGCAGAGAGCTTTGGCTCTATCCAGAGTTTTTTTATCCTTAAGTTTTTCTCCTTTACCTCCTTAGTAATTGAGGTCTCGCCCTTTACCACTTGGCCATTGGATAGCTGAGCTACTAAGGTTCCCCTTTGGTAGCTAGAGGGTAAGACCTTTCCCTTTGTCTTGAAAATGCTCATAGCATCCCTAAGCGCTAAACTTAAGTTAGCGCCATTGAGGAAGTAGAGAGCTACCAGGATCAGATTCCCCAAGGCATGTCCGCTTAACCCCTCTATCCCTTCAAACCTAAAGTTAAGAAGCTGTTTAAGTTTAGTATCATCATCAGAGAGAGCCGTTATACAGTTCCTGATATCTCCAATTGGGACGAGCTCCTCTATCTCCCGTATGAGTTTCCCGGTAGAGCCTCCATCATCAGTAACGGTTGTTACAGCTGTTAGGTTAGGGGTAACTCTCTTAAGCCCTCTAAGGAGAGAGCTTAAACCAGTTCCGCCTCCTATCGCCACTATCTTAGGGGCTTGAGACCTTATTGATTCCATGTACAGCTGTTCAAGCCGTGATAAGAAGTTCTCTGATAGTATCTGAAAGAGGTTATAGTAACCAAAGATAATACCTGTGATAGATGCTAAGAGGAAGAGTCCCCATAGAAGTCGGAGATTAGCAAGGTTGAAAATATACAGCTCTAAAGCTACCACTCCGAGAATAGTGGATATCAGGGTTAGAAATAACCATCTCTTCAGCTTTATACCTGGTGCTAGGAAGTGCTCAATAGTCTCCCGTATAGCTCTCCGCATTACTAGTCTCCTATCCTCGTGATCTAATTCTCACGGGTGATCTTATTTAAAAATTACTCCTTATAGAGAGGGGAAATCCTGTTACCCTGAAGGTAAAGTGTCTAGATTTTCTTAGAAGACCTGATATACTTCTTAAATAATAGGCATCATCATATCCCACCTGATAGGAGCCCTGAGGGTAAGTATAGGAGTTGTCGGGTTCAGTGGAGAAACCTATAAAGACATCCAGCTTCGCTATGGGTAGAAACTGATCGTTAAGCGGATACACGACGGAGAAAGCCCTGTAGTCGTTATCCCCATCCAGATCGCTATCCCACTCAAATCCTACCTTAAAAACCTCAAGCCTATCAATTAACCTCCTACCATTTAAGTATAAGATTCCCAAGTTCTCCTCAGGGTCTATCACCTCTGGGTAGAAGAGGTAAGCAGGTATCAGCTTATCACCGATCTGAATATTACCAGCTGATGAGGAGTCAGATACACCAGCCAGATCGTTCTTGATCTCAAGGACTACCTGGTTACTAGCTATATCGCTACTTAGGATCCTTCCTGCGAAGATAAAGTCAACGCTTCCACCGGAATCCCTGTAGATTATAACCCCTGCTCCCCTAGACAGGAATCCAATAGATGATATCAAGTAAGTGTTCTTGGAGGCTATCAGGAAACACTTAGACGTTGGGAAGGAGTAACCTGTGAATCTGCTACAGTCATCGGCAGAAACTGTTTCTACACATTCCCTTATACTGGGACATTCATTTCCAGAACAGGTACTCAGCTTAGGGTTCACTATACAAGTGGGAGCTTTACCTATAGAGCTATCCACTATTACCGTAACGGTAGGGTTACTTGGATCATCAGGTGTAGGATCCTCAAGCGTGAAGTAATTAACTCCTATCCTAAGTTGTTTATTAGAGGAGGAAGGATATGGGGTATAAAGGGTTAAAGTAACCTGGTTAGAGCTAACTGATACAGCGCTTACCTGAGCGTAAACCGGACTGCTGTCCAATGAGGTAGAGGTTATATCCTTAGCGATGTAGCCGTTAGATACCCAGAGGTAATCAAATGGAGTTGAGTTACCAGTACCGTATATAACTATCGCTACCTCTCCAGGATAACCTGCCCCAGCTGAGGAGAGTATGGAGACGAACTCAGGGTTGTTAGATAGGAACTTATTTAGAAACGTATTATAACTTTTTCCAAAACGGGAGAATCCCATAGATAGCTTAAATAAGGAGTAAACGGCTATCATCAGCATCATAGAGAGAGCAAGCGCTATAATTATCTCCGCTAACGTAAATCCTGATCCTCTCCTCCTAAGCTCTCTAAGTTCTCCCCGCACGCTTATCACCTCACAATACTTGTTATTCTAATTAGTCTCAGGGGGAAGCGCTTGTGATCCATAAGGGTTAGATGTAGTAGTCGTTGAAGCCCCATACGCGTTGCTTAGTTAACTGTACCTCTCAATGTAACCCATTCTCCCCTGTGCATGTCCTCTAGCATCTACCCCGGATCCTGAACCTTTAAT
>JALUEN010000044.1 GCA_027052755.1 bacterium
GAACGCCATCCCTCACTTGGGGAAGGCAGCTAACTCGTGCAGGGAGATGGAGGACTGTAAGAAAGCGAAAGAAGCTCTTGAAGCCCTGGTTATGATAGATCCTAAAAATAGTAATTACAGGTCTAAGCTTAACGAGGTAAACCTCAAGCTAGAGGAGGAGAAGAAGAGGGAGAAAGCCGCTACCCTTGAAGCTGAAGCTGAGGTTATCGCTCTTGGGGCTACTCAGGAGGAGACTACAGACTCAGTTGAGGAGAAAACTACCCCTGAGGAGGCTTCAGCTGAAACTGAGCCTACAGATGTTGAGGAGACGGCTGAGGTTATACCAGAGGAGACGAGATCTGCTTTTCCCTCTGAGCGTAGGAGAAGCGCTTTTATCCGCAAGAATTTTGAGGGCGGAGCTAGAGGTGGATTCCTACAGAAGGGTTTCGGTGGTGGCGCTTTAAGACGAGGTTTTCTCAAGAAAGGTTTCGGTGAAAGGGGAGCCTCTGAGGGTAAACTACTTCTCTCTAAGAAGGCGCCGCTTGGATCTAGAGGCGCTCTGATGAAGGGGTTTGCTAGACCACCTCTGGAGAAAGCTCCCCTACCATCTAGAAAACCGTCGCTTGATGAGGTGAAAACTAGGGTTAAGGAAAGTGAGATAGAGGAGCTGGCTAGGGAATCTGAGACTACTCAGGAGATGGAAGCTCCTGAGACCTTTAGAAGCGAGACATCTCCTGTTGAAACCACTCAACCTGAAGCTCTTGAACCTGAATCACCCAAGGAACAGGTTGCTGAGCTTCATATAGAGTCTCAACCTGAGCCAGAGCAGGAAGTTATGGAACGTTCTCCTGAGGAGGGAACAACTCCTGATAGCACTGCTGAGCACATTGCTCAACCTCTCTCTGAGCCTTCAGCGGAAGTTGAAGCTTCAGCTGAGGAGATAGCTACCTCAGAGGAGACCTTGAGTGCAGAGGTCCAAGCTGAGGACACAGAAGTGGGAGAAAGCTTTACTTCTCAGCCAGAGGAAGAGCAATTAGTGGGACCTCAGGAGATAGAGGAAGAGCGAGAGGTACAAGGTACGGTAGCTAGTAGTCAAGAGGTGGAAACCTTTGAGGTCTCTCTCTCTGATGATGTTGATCTAGAGCTTAAGAAAGATGTAGAGAAAACCATATTTATTGATATACTCAGTGAGGAGATTAGCCAAGAGCTTAGGGAGAAGAGATTCTCTCCTGAGAATCTGGAGAACGCTCCCGACTCAATACTAACCGAGTATATCGTTGCTATGTATAAGGTCCTTCCCAGAGATGAGTTCAGAAAAGCTTTATCTAAAGCAGTTAAAGAGTACGCTTCAGAGCGAAAGCTGATGAGATTGGTACAAATAGTTGATAGTTTAGCTGCTCTATCGTTCCCACTAGATGTAATTTTAGAGTTAAGGAATGTCTTGAGAGAAGCTGGTTTAGTTAGCATCTCAAATAACCTATATAACTTCGCTTTGAGCAAGCTCTCCTCTTTTGCTACACTTGATAAGGATGAGCTAATAGCTATATGGAGCTACGATATACACTCTGAGCTTCCCAGCGAGCTGAAACAGAGATTCGCTGAGAGGACGATTAACCTAGCTCTCAAATCTAAGGGGGCATTGGGAAATGGAGATCTACTTCAAGCACTAGAGAAATCCTTGGAGATTCTCCCTAGGGAGAAGAGTTCTAAGCTAGCTTTTAAGCTAGCCTCATCTCTTAACGCTCCGAGCTTATTAGGAAAATATCTTGATGAGCAGACCTTAGAGAACATTCCTAATAAGGATTTAGTGAATATACTGAGATCATCACTTTACTCTGATAACTCTGGTTTAGTTTTAAATTTGGTGAGAGCTTTACATAAGAGGATTCAAGCTGATTCCTTACAGGGAGAGCTTTTAAAGGAAGCCCTAGATCTGCTCTCATCAGCCCTGAGTCCAGAGATCTCGGAGAAACTTAACTTACCAAGCGATTACGTGAGGGATCTGGTTATAACCCTGATAAATAAATATCTCAGCTTGAATGAGGAGTCTAAGGTTCTCCAACTTCTCAAGGAGCACGTCCATGAATTATATCCTCAGGACCTTGAGACCCTTAAACCTTACCTTGAGAAGTTGTCTGATGATCCAAGGATCTTGTCTAAGCTCATCCAGGGTATAAAGGAACCCTTGAAGCTTTCCAAGCATATAAAGAACTTTATTGATAAGCTAGATCCAGAAAAATTAGATGATTTGAGGCCTATATTGGAGTCCTATCTAAAAGCCTCTAAAGTCCCTGTTGATCTGATTTACTTCTACAGACTCCTAGAGGAGAAGAAAGTTCCCGAGGATAAACTGGGGGCTTGGTTGGATTGGTTAGATTCTGCTGTAGATAACTTGAAGAGAGATGACGAGATTAGCTATAAACTAACAAAGGGTATTGTCAGTATATTAAAAGGGGATTATGAGGGAGCTGATTCCTTCTTCAGAAACGTTATCCTGAGCGATAAATCACCGGAGATTCAAGCTGTTACCTATATACTAATGGGCTTCTCAGGTTTAGAGAGATACCTTAGGGGAAAGTTTTCCGCTTCCATTTTCATATCTCAGAACTCCCTGAGAAAAGCTATGCGATTCCTATCTAACTTACCAGATGATCCGTTCAAGGAGTACCTGGAAGCCCTACTTAAGTATCAGCGTGGCTTACTCAGTGAACTTAGGGGACAGCTTAAGGAAGCCAAGGAGCTATTTAAGGAACTAGCTGAGCTGGACCTATGGGACTCTAGCTTCAGGTTGAAGGTACTTCAGCAGAGAGAAGAGGAGTGAATTGGGGGAAGCGATAGATGAAGCTGGAGCTAGTTAAGTTGGACAGTAACTACTGGGACGATAAAAAGAGGGAGTTCCTATCCCTGTTCGCTCACTCACCTGTTGAGGCTTCCCTTATGTTCTATAACGAACTGCTCCCGTTTTACTTCATCACGTATAGGAAGTCATTCGCTAAGCTCCCGGAGGTAGTCAGTAGGTTAGTTAGCGAGCTAAACTCGCGGGAGGAAAAGGTTAAGGCAGCTGCTTTAGTGGCTAAAGCTCTATACACTGCTGTTGATGTGGACCTATTACCTGTCCCACTATCTGGAGAGGATTATGTGAAACCCATGGAAGAGGAAGCGGTTAAACTACTTCCTGATCTATCAAAACCCTCTAACGTTTACAAGAGGTACATAAACGCTTTGAGGAAGTTGATAAAGCAGGAGGTTGAGGATGAGAACTTCCTGTTGGAGTTTGAGAGATATTACAGGCTATATGAGATATTAAGGCTCTTTAAGATTGGCAAGGTGGATGAAGCTATAGCTAGGTTAAATGACTTCTTCAGGGTTTTCCCAGCTGATCTCCTAGGCGAGTTCTTGAAGAACTACTTCGCTTACTTTAAGTCTAATAGGGAAGAGGATAAGAGATATGAGATAATAAGGAACCTACAGAGCTTGTTCCCTAAGGCGAAAGAGGAGAAGGATTTCTACTTAGCTTGTAGAGTTGAAGCTCTTTTAGGTGAGATAGAGCCTACGTCAGCTATATCCTATTATGAGGATGTTAAGGACGAGCTTCTCAAACTGAAGCTATACTACAACCTAGCAGATTTCCTTAAAGAAAAATACCTACCATTAGCTGAGACGGATCCGGGTGTGGATGTCTCCGGTAGGCTTAACGCTAAACTTTTAGCTGCAGAGGCTTATTACCTGGTTGAAGAGAGAGAGAAAGCTTTTTCACTGTATAAAGAGATATTTTCAGAGCTCCTATCCTTTGAGGATTACAATACATTGATAAACATAATTGAGAAAACTGGTATATTAGATCAGACGGAAGATGAGGACTTCAAGAGGGAGACTCTAAACACCCTGCTAGAGGCCTACAAGCGAGTTGTCTCTGTTAACCCATCTAACATAAGCGCTCTGTCAGGATACGCTAATGCCCTTGAGAAAGCAGGAAAAACTGAGGAAGCTAAGGAGATCTACTTTAAGCTTGGAGTGGTTGCTCTCAGGGAATACGAGTACTACGAGAGAGCAGAGGAAGCTTTCTCTAAAGTACTAGAGTACGATCCAACTAATTTGGAGGCGCTGAACTATCTTGTAGATATATTGAAGAGAACGGAAGGTGGAGAGGAGAGAGCCTCTAAGCTGATCCTCAAAACCATAAGTGTACTTAAGGAGAGAGGAAGGGAGAGGGAGGCAGAGGAGATAGCGGAGAGATATAAATCCCTTTTGCCCTCAGAGGAGAAACAGGCTTTAGAGAGGGAGAAGCTGAGAAAACTAGCCACATCAGGCGATCACCAGAAGTTTCTTGAGGAAGCTATCCGTAACCTGATATTCCTCAGGGAAGACCTTGAGCTCCAGAACTCCTTTGTCCAGATCGCTATCTCATCTATAAACCCTGAGAACTTTAACCAGCTATTTCCCCCTCTCTTTGAGGTGATATCCTCCCTGCCCTCTCAGGAGGATAGGGAGAAGAGGTTGAGAGTTTTTCTATCAAAGCTAACCGAGCTAGAGATGTACGCTAATATAAAGGAGATCCTGCCGAAGATATCCTTAGAGCTTCCATGGGAGCCATCTGAGAGTTACCTTAACTCTCTGAAGCCTTTCTACAGACTAGTTCTACACCTAGAGGGTTCTGATAAGGAGTTCCTGAAGCAGGCCACTAAGTTTTACGCTAAATTGAGCGATAAGATATCAAAACGAGTTGGATTAATAGCTGTGGCTAATACCTTGATGCTCCTTGATCCTCAGGAAGCTGAGGAACCCTTGAGGATATTAAGGGAAACCTTCCCAGCTGATGGTGAGATAGTTGAGTTAGAGCTGAAGCTTTATCACTTGCTTGGGGATACGGATAAGTTTAAAGCTACATTGGAGAGAGCTATAGAGGAGCTATCTGATAGGAAAGACCTACTGTTAAAGATCATAGAGAGGGTTATCTGGGATTACAGGTACATTAAGGAATTCGTCATTGAGGCTTATATTGACCTATTAGCTGAACGCTCTCAGGAGGAGATCACTGAGAAGGTTAATGATCTAGTTGAGGAGTTGTTGGAGCTTAAGAGGACTGACTTAGTAAAACTGATAGGAGCTAAGCTGATAAAGAAAAATGTGCTTACTACCCAGCTCCAGGAGATCCTGATAAATATATACACTCAGGAGAGGGATATCTCTAACCTGCTGAAGATAGCTGATTACTCCTTGACGCAGGTTAAGATATCTGATGGTTGGCTTAAAGCCCTGGGACACTTATTTGAGATAGTTGCTCATGAGGATCTCTCTAAAGAGCTACTTAATACCTTGATAAGCATCTTCAAGGTTGTTTTAGATAAGGGAACAGATGAGGAGCTGAGACACGGGGAAAGCTTGCTTGAGAGCTTGTTTAGGAAGATACCAGCTATATCGTCGCTCCCAGACGAGCTTAAGGATCCTGCCCTTGAGCTCTTAAACATTCTCTTGGATATCAGAGCGAAGTTAGGAGAGGAGCTCCTAGGGGAGCCTATATCTACCACTCTATTCGGGGCTAATCTAGGAGATCTTAAAACAGTATTAGCTAGAGTTCTTGAGCTTTACCCTGAGCGGTTCAAGGACGAGATCTGGAACTTAAACCTCAAGGCGTTGGCCAGTCTGATCACCTGGGATAAGTTAAGGGAAAATGAGGAGTTGTACAGCGAATTTCTTGAGGGATT
>JALUEN010000045.1:0-1868 GCA_027052755.1 bacterium
ATGTAATCCTTATCAAAGGCGTGAGCTTCCTCATCTCCCCGCTCCTTCAACTTCAGCTGCTGCATGAACCTCTTAGCCTGATCATCGGGATCATTTAGCTCAGTAAAGGCGTTCGCTATCTCAAAGTTAGCTATGAATAGTTCAAATCTATCAACGTAGCGAGGATCATCCTTCCTTCGCTTAGCTAGAGGTGATAACTCTACGGGGAAATCAGTGATAAAGGTAGGCTGAACGAGGTGAGGCTCTACAACTGCCTCAAATACCTTATCTATGAAATGGGGTAAGTTCCCCTCCCAGGGTACCTCCAGCTGGCTTGAGATCTTCTTCCTATACTCCTCATCCTCTCTAAGCCTATCCAGTGATATACCTCCCCATCTCTCCAGAGCCTCAGCATAGGATACCTTCTCAAAGGGTGGCTCCAAGCTTATCTTACCTCCCATCCAGGATAACTCCCTAACCCCTAGGAGGTTATCAGCTAGATATACCAGCATCTCCTCAGCTATCCTCATCATATCAGATAGATCTCCGAAAGCTTGGTACAGTTCAAGGATGGTGAACTCAGGATTATGCTTAGTGGATATCCCCTCGTTTCTGAAGACCTTCCCTATCTCAAAAACCCTGTCCATTCCACCCACAATAAGCCTCTTAAGGTAAAGTTCGGGAGCTATCCTGAGATAGAGATCCATATCAAGCGCGTTGTGGTGGGTTATAAACGGTCTAGCTAAAGCTCCTGTAGCCATAGGGGATAGGACCGGTGTCTCTACCTCAACAAACCCCTTTGACTCCAAGTACTTCCTTATAAGGGAGATCATCTTAGATCTGAGGAAGAACCTGTTCCTCACCTCAGGGTTAATAGCTAGGTCTAGGTATCTCTGCCTGTACCTCAGCTTAGTATCCTTTAAGCCGTGCCACTTCTCTGGAAGAGGATTTAAACACTTAGAAAGGAAAACCCACGAGGAAGCCCTCAGCGAGATCTCTCCCCTCTTCGTCCTCATAGGCTTTCCCTGAAAGCCTATCCAATCCCCAACATCAACGAGTTTTATCAAGTCGTCATAGTCATTAACTTCCTTCTTAGAGAGAAATATCTGGACTCTTCCAGTGTGGTCCTCTAGATCCATGAAAGCTAGTTTACCATGAAGCCTCTTAGCCATTACCCTTCCAGCTAACCTAGCCGTTTCACTCTCAATAACCTCGCCAGGCGATAGGGAGCTGTACTTCGTCCTGAACTCCCCCACAGTAAAGGTCCTCTCAAATCTTCTCCCGTAAGGATCTATTCCCTTTCTCATTAACTTCAAGAGTTTTCTCAACCTATCCACGTTCTCAGGTGGGAGCTCATCGCTGACGAAAAGGGCTTCCGGTTCCACTTCTATTAAGATCCAGGTAGTATCATCATCTAGCTTTATCTCAAGAGGTATCTCCAGCTCCGATAGGTTGAGATCACCTAGTTGCTCTCTTGGAAGCCTGAGAAATGTTAGTCCTCGCTCGTTTGCCTCTTTAACCTGGTTCAAAACACTCTCCGGTATAGTGAAAACGCTCATCTCAACTACCCTCCCAGCTCACCAGCCTATATAAGCCTTATCTTAGATACATCTAAGTATCCACCGTTAGGAATCCTCTCATAGCCATAGACCACATCTATAACCTTAGCTGCGACCTCCTCAGGTTTCAACACAAAATCCTCTCGTATGTTATCGCCCATGAGCTGTCTAAGCATATCTGTATCGGTCTCACCAGGGCATATAGCGTAGGATCTGATTCCCTTGTAGCCGTACTCAGCTGCAAGTCCCTCTGTGAGAAATATTTCTGCGCTCTTAGTTATGCAGTAGGGAACCAGCTCTGGTATAACTCCATGACCTGCTCCAGAGGAG
>JALUEN010000045.1:1878-3984 GCA_027052755.1 bacterium
AGATGTTAACTATCACCCCTCGCCTTTGGTTTAACATTATAGGAAGCACTTCCCTTATCATGTAGAAGTAACCGTTTACATTTGTCTTCATGATCCTATCCCAATCCTCAGGCGAAGTATCCCCTAACTTACCGTAGATGAGGATAGAAGCGTTATTAACTAATATATCTATCCTCTCAAACTCATCCTTAACCTCCTCTACGAACTCCTTAACCTGGAGGTAATCTGAGATATCACAACTCCTAGCAAGAACTCTCTTAGCTTTACCCTCAAGTCGCTGCGCTGCCTCATATATCCGCTCAGTTTTAGAGCATATAGCTAAGTTAGCTCTCCGCTGAGCGAAAGCTTCTGCTATGGAAAACCCTATACCTCTAGAGGCACCAGTAACGATAACCACAGGCTCATCAGGTATAGATTGTCGCTCCTCAGGTCTCTCCCAGTTCCTAAAGAGATCCATAGATACCACCCCTATTAAGGCCTCAGATCACTCTTCACTCTTGATGATGAAGTTCTTCTTAAAGGGAAAAATGCCTCCCTCCCTTAAGCTATTAATTGAGGATTGAATCAGGGTGAGAGTAAACATGATAGCTAATCTCCTTAACCGATACATACCTAATCTAAGGAAGCTATCAGCGAGAGAGCTTGAGAGACTAGAAGCTAGGCTAAGCTTCTGGGTGAACATAGCCTTAGGGGTTATGAAGATCCTCGCTGGATTCTACCTAGGGATCCTGGCACTCTTAGCGGATGGGATCCACAGCTTCGCTGATCTAGGGACCTCAGCAGTGGTATATATCTCCAGTATATTCGCTGATGCTCCCAGAGATGAGGATCACCCTTACGGACATGGTAAAGCCTTAGCCATAGGAGAACTGATTATGTCTATACTGCTCTTATTAGTAGTAGTTGAGATGTTCAAACAAGCTATAAAAGGGTTTAACAGCGAATTCACTATCAGTGAGTATTATAGCCTAATAGGTATCTCTGTAGCGCTGATATCAGTAGTGGTTAAGGAGATCCTAGCCCAGATCTCTATGAAACTAGGGGCGATCGCTAACTCTAACCTGTTATTCCTAGATGGCGTTCACCACAGAGTAGATGCCCTATCCTCCTTGATAGCTCTAGTAGGAGTGATAGGAGCTAGGTATGGTTTATCGTGGCTGGATTCCGCTATGTCCATAGCTATCGGTCTGATGATAGCTTACGTGGGACTATCAAACATAAAGAGTTCAATAGACGTCTTAATGGATAAGGATTACGCTAACGTATCAAGAGCAGTTAAGGAGATAGCGAAGGACTTAAACCTAGAGAGCTACATCAAGAAGGTTTTCACTAGGAAGTACGGGGACAACTACGTTATAGAGGTCCAGCTTGAGCCACCCTCTGATGAAAACGTGGGTACCTTAAAGGGAAAAGTTAAACTCCTCTCAGAGAGGATAAGGGAGAGACTAAAAGATGTAGGATCTGTACACTATACCATAAGTCTGTGTGAGTTCAGGGATTAAGGAGGGTATCTCAAAGTTTTAGAGAATTTCTTTACAGTTCACCTAAAAGGTGGCGAGGCATATGAGAGCCCTCTCTAATCCGATGACTCTCAGGAAGTTCAGGAAGAAGTACTACAGGTTCAGGAGAAATCCCTGTCATTGTTGGTGGGTAGGTACCTAATTTCTTCTCTCCTCATCTCTTCTCATCTCTTCTCATCTCAACTCATTCTCATCCTGTTTCCATTCACTAGGGGCATAGTTTTGTGCATTTTTTAGGCTAGTGAGGTTTATTGTATTCCTATTTTTCCCCCTCTATGCCCCTTTAAGGCTCCTAACTAAAACCTTTCAAGGAGGGGATAGTTATGTGGAGTATTCCTGCTGACTACAGCCTAACCGAGGAGATGCTAGAGGCTGGTTTCCTCTATCATGGACACAGATGTCCTGGGATGCCACTTGGGTTAAGAGCTGGTCTCCTAGCTCTGAAGACCTTAGGAGTGAAGCGCTCAGGGGATAAACAACTTCACGCTATACTAGAGACCGGTCCCGCTCACGCTATAGCTTGTTTCGGAGATGGAGTACAGTTCGCTACCGGTTGTACATTTGGTAAGCTGAACATAGAGAAGAT
>JALUEN010000045.1:3994-4521 GCA_027052755.1 bacterium
AGAGAAGATAGACCACGGTAAACAGGCTTTCACGCTAATTGACAAAGCAACGAAAAACGCTGTGAGAATAGTCGTAAAACCTGAGGTAATAGAGAAACTATTTGAGACCAGGTTCGCTCAGGAGAGAATGAAGGGAGTTCCAGCTGATGAGGTTCCAAGAGAGTACGCTGATGAAGCTGTGAAAATCGTTTTGAGCATGAGCGACGAGGAACTGTTTAAGGTAGAGACATTCAAGTACGAGGGAACCTTCCTCAAAGGCACCTTCAAGAGGCACATCTGCCACGTATGTGGAGAGCTATTCTTTGAGACAGCCGGACGAATAGAGGATGGCAAACCTATCTGTAGGAGATGCTACGCTAAACTACACAACGGAGATATATAGGAAGTAGGTGATGGAGATGGAATCCAGCCATCTCATCGCTTATATAGTTACTCCTATAACCTTCTTCATCATAGCTTTTGTATTCGCAATGCTTGGAATGGGAGGAGGTCAACTCTACATACCTATACTGGTCTTCCTAGGGTTT
>JALUEN010000045.1:4531-5673 GCA_027052755.1 bacterium
GTACCACTAGGTTTATTCCTGAATATGTTAACCACACTCATATCATCAGTAACCTACGCTATGAAGAAGATGATAAGGTGGGATATGTTGATACCTTTTGTGATATTGATGTTCGGATCCGCGCCGCTAGGAGCCTGGGTAAACGTTAACCTACCTACCAAATGGGTTATCTTCTCCTTCGCCACAGTAGCTCTATTATCAGCCTTCCTGATGCTCTCCGGCTGGAGACCTAAGAAAGCCATCGCCGAAGAGAGGGTTAAAGCCTGGATAATCGCGGCTTTAGCCGGAGGAGCACTAGGCTTTATATCCGGACTAACCGGTTTGGGAGGAGGTAACCTAATAGTTCCAATACTTTACATACTAGGCCTTCAGGCTAAGATAGCTGCTGCCACAGCTTCAGGTATAGTCGTCTTCTCATCAACGATAAGCCTGATATCCCACCTACACTTTCACGAAAAAGTAGATCTACTTTTGTGGACTTTAACAGCTATATCAGTTATAGTCGGGTCAAGGTTAGGTGCCCTGTTCATGGTTGAGAAACTCTCTAACAAAGGAGTTAAGAGACTATTTGGTATAGTGGTTCTAATAGTAGCTATACTGATGTACTACAAAGCGTTCATGAAATAATTTAAAACTTGTTAGCAACAGAAACCAAAAGGGGAGGGAGAGATCTCCCTCCCCTTCTTTATTTTTTCAAGCATTTTTAAGCTCTAAAGCCCTTTCTCAAGGATATCTAGGATAGCCATACTGAACGCCTCGTTATCATATTTCTCAATAGAGAAGTTGTCCCAGAAGACACAGGTTCCGCCCACTATCAGCCGACCGCTACCTACCTTCCTGTAGGCGAAGAGGGCATGCTTTCCGCTTCTATCATATACCAGGGGTATTGATTCACTATCTATATTTAAGGAGGATGTACAAGCTAGCATAACCTGGTTAACTCCTCTCTTCCTCAAACTCTCGTGAAGGTTATCGGTAACCAACAACAGGTCATCAGAGTTATAACAACTGCTTGGATCCCTAACCTCATCAAAGTTAACTCCTAGCCCTAATCGGTTAAGAACTCTGTTCAAGTTAGATGATACCTCATCCTCGTTGAGATAGTAGGAGAACATCCCCACACCCTTTCCCTGGTGTAAGAG
>JALUEN010000046.1 GCA_027052755.1 bacterium
CTACTGGGAGGCTAGAACAGATAAGAACAAAGCCGTGATAATCCCAGCACCAGGGAACAAAAACCTAATAGGTACCTTTACCAAGGTGAAACTAGAGGAAGCTTTTGTCTGGGGCTTCAAAGGTAGGATATACTCAGAGACACCAGCAGAGGTAAGGTAGTGCTTACGCCTTTCCTAAACGCTTTAAAACCTTCTCCTCATAATCGCTGGTTATCTCTATCATCCTCTTGACCGCGTTCTCCAAGTTGTCCGGCTCAAAGATACCCTGTCTCAAGAAACTGTTTACCTCCTCTATCTTCTCTATAGCATAGTCTATCCTAGGATCGGAACCCTTCTTATACATTCCTATAGATATTATGTCCTCGTTCTTCTTGTAAGTCCCTAGTATCTCCCTGATGATACCAGCTGCTCTCTGATGTTCAGGAGTTGTTATCTCTGGGAATAACCTACTGACGGATTGAAGGATATCTATAGCAGGGTAGTGGTTCAGATGCGCCAAGTGCCTAGAGAGAACTATGTGTCCATCTAATATACCCCTCACTGTATCAGCTATCGGCTCGTTCATGTCATCTCCCTCAACTAAAACCGTGTATATAGCCGTAATAGTTCCCTTAGGTGAAGTTCCTGGCCTCTCTAATAACTTAGGCAAAAGCGCGAAGACAGAAGGAGTATATCCCTTAGTTGCCGGTGGCTCTCCTATCGCCAACCCTATCTCCCTCTGCGCCATAGCGAAACGGGTTACCGAGTCCATCATGAGCAGTACATCCATCCCCTGATCCCTGAAGTACTCAGCTATCGCTGTCGCTGTATAGGCTGACTTCAACCTCACCAGTGCGGGACGATCTGATGTAGCAACCACGACTACAGCTCGCTTCAGACCTTCCTCTCCTAGGTCCCTCTCTATAAAGTCCCTAAGCTCCCTACCTCGCTCACCAATCAAACACAACACCGTGATATCAGCCTCAGAGAACCTAGTGATCATTGATAGGGTAGTGGACTTACCTACACCGGATCCAGCAAAGATTCCAACCCTCTGACCTCTACCTAAGGTTAAGAGCCCATCTATCGCTCTGACACCTGTAGAGAGCGGAGTCTTTATCCTAGGCCTTAGGAATGGGTTAGGCGGATCGTTGTATATTGAGTACTCAGTCTCATACTCCAACGGCCCCTTCCCATCTATTGGGTTCCCTAAACCATCTAGGATCCTACCGCGAAGCTTAGGCCCTACCTTAACCGTTAAAGGCTTACCTGTGGCCCGAACCTCACAACCAGGAGCTATCCCCTTAGTGTCACCGATTGGCATTAGTAGAACCCTGTTCCCCTTAAAACCTACTACCTCTGCAGTAACCGGCTCATCACCGTATTTGGGATAAATGTGGCATAGCTCACCTACCTGAACTGGTGGTCCCTCACTCTCTATGACTAGACCGATTACCTGAGTTACCTTCCCATAGGTCTTTATCAAGCTACCATGCGCTACCTGAAGGGCTTTCAGGAAAGAGGTATAATCCGGTTTCTCCTTTAACTTCTCATCTATCTGATTAGCCTTTCTCTCAAGTTCATCTAGCTCTTTCTCTAGCTCCTCAATAGGATTGCTTCCCTCAACTTCTTCCTTAGTCCTCTCCTCAGGGATCTCTTCAGCGATTTTCTCAGAGCCTTCCTCTGGCTCTCCCTCAAGACTGTCAACGCCTAGCTCATCAGAGGACATCTCAGGAGAATCACTTGGATTCTCCATTAGCCTCTCCTCTGGATCCAAACCTCTCACCTCCCACCTGGAAGTAGAACTCTAAGATCTTATTCAAAAAGGCTCCCTCGCTTTCATCTAAGAGACCTATCTCAAAAACCCCTCTATCACGAGAGTTAAACCTGCCTACCAGGTAGTACCTTTCATCGGCGTCCTCTATTAACCTGACGAAAGCGCCTTGCTCTAATACTAATATTCTATCTCTCCTAAGAAAAGCACTCCTGTAGAGTATCAGGTTCTTAGATGTGCATTTTATCCTTAAGCTAGTGTGTTCATCTATATAAGCTAAATAGTGGTGAACCGCTAAGCCAGAGAGGTAAGCCATTACGATGAAGATCAAGATGTTCACCCACTTAAAAGCTCCTAAGTAAAGGATGTGAAAGCTAGAAGCTATCTCCTGAAGTATTAAATAGGCTAAGATCAAAACCGCTATACTGGAGAGAACCGCTATAATTAACGAATCCATTGAGGAGGGCTTTAGTGAGAACTTGGCTTCAAGACAGTCATCCTTGACTTTCTTAACCTTAATCTCGGTTATCGCTCTAGGGTTATGCTCCTGAGCTTCCTTAAGGGATTCAATTAATCTCTCAAGGTCCCTCACCGAGATCTCTAATTCAGGTACGTCAAGCAATGGGTTATCCCTGAGATGCGGATACCCGTATTCCTCCGGAGTAATCTCTTCTCCTACCACCAGATCACTAACCCTAAGGCCAAAGGTAGAAGCCAGCTCCTGAGCGATATACCTGGTGTAAGGGTAAACTAGATCGTTCATCACAGTTACTTCCCTAACCGAGGAGCTGCTCCTGTAGTAAAGCTTTAGATAGTTTCCCATATCCCTCATGGGGTCAAGCTTTATGCTCTCAGTTTTATCAAGTGGAACTCTCCAGTCCTCTACTTTCTTACCATCCTTTAAAACGCGAAATCTAACCAAATACTTAGCTCCCTCAAGTTCATCAACTCTCAGAAAGTGATCCATCGTCTTGTACCTGGTGTATATCTGAAAAGCCGTGTAGAGCGAAAACAGGGCATAAGCTACTATTAAAAATATGATGATTATCTCAATGACGCTTAGACCTCCATCTTTGAAGAAAAGGGGATAGATTAGGCCAACTA
Organism: bacterium; assembly: GCA_027052755.1. Taxonomy (GTDB): domain Bacteria; phylum DRYD01; class DRYD01; order DRYD01; family JALUEN01; genus JALUEN01. The sequence continues at coordinate 2,858 of JALUEN010000046.1, forward strand.
ACCCTAGAAGGAGGAGAGAGATGAGGGTATCGCCTTTGTAACTCTCAGTTAACTTCTTGCTGTAAAGGATCTTGATAGCGTTCCTACTCAAAGTCTCTTTAGCTTTGTCTTGCATGCACAAAACCCCTTAATTAAAATTTCAAAGAGCTGGGGGTGGGGGTCGAACCCACGACCTGCTCATTACGAATGAGCTGCTCTGCCTCTGAGCTACCCCAGCTCTTTATGCTCGCTCAATCATATCTTTCGCTAAACTTAAACTAAAGCCTCCTGAAGGTTGGGAGGCGCGATAACCTTTCCGGTCTCCTTAGCCCTGACGTTCAGGTAGTAGAGAGTTCTGTCAAATTTACCCGCTTTCGCGGCTTCCTGGCCTAGCTGGAAGGCTTTCTTCAGCTCATGCACGAAGGTGTCCCTTCCTCCTAAACCGTAAATTACATCAGCTACCGGTATCATCTTGCCGGTCTCGTACAAGCCAGAAACTATATCGTAGTACAAAGCACCAAATCTTGAAGCCATTGGATCCATCCTGTCCATGACTAATACAGCTTTTGCGTTCTTCAGAGCATCTAGAACTTCTTCATTAGGGAAAGGTCTGAACATCCTTATCTTCAAAACTCCAGCCTTTATACCCTCGGATCTAGCCTCGTCTGCAGCTATCCTGGCTGTACCTGCAGTTGAACCCATGACCACCATGATCACATCAGCGTCCTCTGTCCTGTAGGTTTCTATTACCTCGTATTTCCTGCCAGAGACCTTAGAGTACTCCTCAGCAATCTCTCTAAAAGCAGGTTTCACGTTGGGATAAGAGGTTTCCCTTACCTTAACCCTATACTCAAAGTAGGTATCGGTAAAAGCAAGAGGTCCGACAGTGTAGGGGTGATCCACATCTAGTAGGTACCTAGTAGGCGTTCTCCTCCCAACGAACTTCCTAACTGTCTCGTCATCTAATGTGTCAACTACCTCAACTGAGTGAGAGGTGATAAATCCATCATAGTTAACCATCACAGGCAGTTGAACTTTTGGATGTTCAGATAATCTAACTGCCATGAAGATAGTATCATATATCTCCTGGGCATTCTCACAGAAGAGCTGAACCCAACCAGTGTCCCTGACAGCCATAGCGTCGCCATGATCACAGTGTATGTTAATTGGCGCTGATAAAGCTCGGTTAGCGACAATTAATACCATAGGGGCTCTAGAGGCTGAAAATATGGGTAGTATCTCAAACATAAGAGCTAATCCCTGGGAAGCAGTTGCGTTCATAACCCTAGCACCAGCTAGGGAGGCTCCTAGACAAGCACTGATCGCTGAGTGCTCGGACTCAACGGGAACAAACTCAGTGTCAACGACACCATCTGCAACGTACTTAGAGAACTCTTGAACTACCTCTGTAGATGGAGTTATCGGGTAAGCAGCTACCACGTCAGGGTTAACCTGCTTCATAGCATAAGCAGCTACCTGGTTACCCTCTATAGCTATTCTCATAAGGAATCCCTCCCACTACTTGATTTCCTCTACCATGGTTATAGCGTTAACTGGACATACCTGAGCACAGTAACTACAACCCTTACAATGCTGATAAAGGAACCCCTTCATCTTCCCATTTTCAAAGATTACAGCGTTATCAGGACAGTACAACCAACACATCCCACAGTCAGTACACTTTTCAGGATCTAAGACTGGCTTCATGTATCTCCAACCACTGACATCGTACTTCTGAGCGGTTCCAGCCGGAAGTATAACACTATCTGGATACTCTTCCCATGGCAGTGTGCTCATCTGAGCCGCTTTCTCAAGGTCTAATGTCATCTACTCCCACCTCCTAGTAATCCTGAAGAGAGCTAGGAAAGGGTGTTCATAGGGACCTCCCTTCTAGTGAAGTTAGGACTAGCCTTGAACACTAAACTTCCTATTGGGACGTTTAGTGCAGTAGCTACTGGTCTACACTTAGCTTTCAAGAGGAAGAAGATTGGTCCTCGCTCATGGGAAAGGGTCTCAAAGTTACCTTGGCCCTTAGCTATTATGAGATCAGCGTTCTTAAAAGCTCTCCTGAACTTCTGAGAGCAATCCTCTAACAGTACTCCTGCATATTTAGAACCAGTCTCTATTATAACCTCCTCAGGGAAACCGGACCTGAGAGCATCCTCCCTAGTAGCATCGTTAACTATACTGTAAGATCTAACAGCGTACTTAACCTTCTTGCCATTCTCAACTATTAGCTCAAAGAGTGGTCTATCAAATACAGTTTCCCCTGCGTTATCAGCTATATATAGAACTTTCTCAGCAGATTCTAAAACCTCTCGGAAGAGCTTAAGAGCCTCCTCATCTAACATCCATTTTCCCCTGAAAAGCTCGTTGAAAACCTCTAGTACCTCTATCTCGTCTGCCAAACTACCCAGATCTATAGCGTTACCAATTATAGCTATCTTCAAGGCCATAAGGAGTTTATCCTCTGATGATTGGACGATCTCCTTGAGCTTAGGGTATATCTCCAGAGCTTTATCTATGTGGTTCATCTTTACCCTCTCGTAAGGGTCCTTAACGCCTGTTAGCTTGCTAACTATCTCGTAGACCTCTGAGGCAACCTCCGGCGGTGTTTTGGAGAGGTCCATTCCTGGAATTAGCATGGCTACTCGGTTCATAATAGCTCTAAGGGTATGCTCTCTCTCCTCTATACCACTAACGTTAAGAGCAGCTCTTCCTGCTCTCAGCGCCTGGTTCATTATACAGGGGATGCAATCTAACTTCGTACGCATAAAGGCTGCTGCCCCCTTTTAATGTGTTGAGACCTAGTTAGAATTTATAT
>JALUEN010000047.1 GCA_027052755.1 bacterium
ACCTTAAACCTACTATCGTTTAACCTAGTCAGGTTATACCTCCTAAGGTCCTTAAGGCAGGAGGTACACAGCGGTGATAGGCTTACCCTGAGACATCGGAAACACAAGGGAGTTCCCAGTGATACCCTGAGGAAACTTTCTAAACCCTTCAATGAGAGGTTCTCCTTACTAAGACCCGGAAACGCTTACTACTATCCAGTCCTTTATTCTAACGAACAGTGTAGGGAAAGCCTCCTTAAAGTTTATGCTGATCCCTGGCTGAAGTGAGTACATACCTGTTATGGTCCTGAAGAGAACTTCTTCTCCTTCCTTCCAGTTCTTCACGTTATTTATCTCCTTCTCAAGCCTATCCTTTAGTATTCTCAGGTACTCTAGCTTGTAGCTGTCCTCGTAGTCTAGCTTCCTCTCCTGAGGCTTCTCCTTATCCTCTTTGGCTTTCTCCTCTGCTTGCTGTTTTGCTTGTTCTGATATGTGTTCTATCATAGTGCCTCTGAAGACCTCTGAGACCTTCACCATCTTCCTGCTCTTAACCTGTTTTATCAACCTGTTTACTTCTTCTAAAGCTTTCTGAAGTTCCTCTAGCATCTCATTCTTAAACTTCTCGGTAACGATAACTATTATAGCTATATTTACAGGAACTAATATCACCTTAATCGCCCCCTTCAGTTTAATCTCTGTTCAGTTCATAGTTGCCTCTCCTCTAGCTCTTTCCCTTTTAGATATAATAGTATCCTTTAAGCCTCTTACCTCCCTGAGAGATGATAATAACTCTATCTGAGCTATTTCTACCTTGTTCACTACCTTATATATCCCCCTAGGTGGTGTCAAGGTTACGAGGAAGCTACGCTGGTAATTTGGAGGAATAAGCTTTATCCCTATTGCTGAGGCGAGGATCCATAAACCTAGTAGTATTAACAGGTAATTGTTAACGCTCTGGATAGAGAACTTTATCTTCAAGAGTTTTAAGGTTCTCAGAGCGAGAGCATCTATGTTCTTCTTCAGGGAGACCCCAAGGGTGTTATAATGTAATACCTTCTTCAAAGAATTCTCCACGATACTCTTTCCTGAGAGGAATATGAAATAGATGAAAGTGAAATATCCTAGAAAGCTGAGAAGCAGGACGAAGAAGTGAAAGGGGAACTTAATTAGGGCTGGGATAGAGAATATGCTGGAGATAACTGCGGAGATAGATGGTATTAGAAAGGAGGGTTTTCTCAGAGCTTCCTTTACAGCCCTTGGGTTGTTGGGGTTTTTAAGGATCTGTTTGTAGATTGAGTGAAGGGCTGCGTACATGAAAGTATAGACTAATACAACAGGGAGTATCATTCCAGGGATAAGCTCTCCGTAGAGCGCTATCCAGAAGCCCTCTAGACATAGAAGTTCTACGATGACTAATAGCAGTTGCCTAAGTGGGAGGTTTCTCACATGAGTTCTGATGTTGTTAAGGACTACGCTCATCAGCGCTGTTATACCTAAGAGTGGATCCCATAGGGTGGTTAACGTAGCACCAATTAACCCTATGTTCACGCCCATAGATATGAATTCTCGCTCAGTAGCTATGCCTCTGAGGAGAACCTTACTGGTATTAGAGGATATTATCTCCCTATCCTCTTTGATGTCCATTAGATCATTATAGAAATAGGTGGAGAAGTAGGTTAAAATGAAGAGGGATAAACCAATAATTGATATCACTGGTGGTACCTTATTCTGAATAGTACCCAAAAATAGGATGAAAGCTATCTGCTGAAACTTGTTGGCTAATTTAGCTAGTACAAAATCTTTTAAGAATTCCCTTACCCTCATATTAATTTCTTATTTATCGTTTAGAACTTAAATCCTTCGTCTCTTAGCGCTACTAGATTACCCTGAAGATATCCTCTTCCTCAAGTAACCACTTATTGACAGCGCTTGATATCTTAAGCCTATCGTATTCATCTATGTAAGCGTATTCCATACCAATGAAGAAGTTACCTTGATCATCTGCTGGAGCCGTCCAGACCACCCTTGATAAGGTACTGATAGGTTCTTCCCCTTCTAAGAATATGATTAATGGGTAAGTTGTATCCTTTCTTAACTCTATGTTCAGCTTTAATCTCACACCACCAGCGCTTATATCTACTGTCTTTGTTCTTATCTTCTTATCACCTAAGGACAACTCCACATCTACCTCCCTGTTAACCCTTGGGTACCTTCTCCTGTCGGTGAACGGGAACAGGAAGGATCTCAGCAAACTGTAAGCATAATTTGGATGTTCCTTTGAAACGTATTTAGCATAGTCCCTGGGGGAGGATATCTTAGTCCCTGTTTGTATTAGTTTAAAGGCTTTCTCTAGGTCTTTCCTGCTAATGAAAACAACTTCCTCAGGAATAACTAGGAATATACCATAGTCAGTAACCTGTTTAACGAAGAACTTCTTACCTAAACGGGTTCTTATCTCTGAGTGTTCACTAAAGTGTTTCGCTAACTCCCTCCAGTCCAGTTTTATCTCTTCCTCTCTATGTGGCTTCTGAGTTGCCATGGTCACCATCCCTTTCTACTCACTCAGATCTATCTCTGGCATGGGCTCCTCTTGGGGTTCTAAAGTTAGCTGATGCTCTAGTCTATCTAGGAACCTCTTAGAACCACCTACTATATCCAACAAAACGATATTAGGGGTGCTACTGGAGTGTTGTTGATATATCACCTTGAGAACATCTTTCAGCTTCTCATCAATCGTTTTAGCTAGCACTAAATATTGAACTGCTTCATCTATGAGATCACTTGACCCGACTAATTTAGTTGTCTTCACTAGATCTATATCCATTGCTAAGTTACTGGCTAATAGGTTTCTAGCTATCTGCTTTGCTTCAAATTCGTTGGCGGTATTGAACATAACTAATTTAAAACTCATCCTCATACCCCTCCTAGGATGTCCAAGGATTTAACTTTTATTCATAGTTATTTTCCGTAAGTTATGTCTTCCCTTTTATAATATCTCCTCTTCGCTACTTTATATTACTGATCAAGGTTATCAATGGTGAGAAGACACCTAGGAGTACGAATCCAACTAGTCCACCTAGGATGAATATTATAAGCGGTTCTAAGAGGTTAACCAGGATACCCATCTCTGTCTTAACCTCAAAATCATATAGGTCAGCTAGCTTGGAGAGCATACCCTCTAGCTCTCCTACCTGTTCGCCTGCCTCAACTACCGCTTTGAACATCGGTGGAAAGAAATGAGATTCTGCTATAGCTTGAGAGAGAGTCCCTCCCTCTTTTAAGATAGCTTTTATCTTATCACACAGATCCTTTATTATAGCGCTGTCCATTGAGACCTTTATGTAATCTATCCCTATCATCAGGGGCAGACCGCTCTTAAAAACAAAAACTATAGCTTTAGCGAACCTAGCTAGTAGCAGTTTCTTGAAAACCCCTCCTATGACTGGTAACCTACTCAAGATAGATTCTACAAGCTTCCTAAAAGTTCTGGAACCTCTGTAAAGCGCTCTGAATAGGGTTATTCCTACTATTAAGGTTAAGAGGAATGGGATTAGGAACTCAGGTTTTGTTGATATGTGAGCAATTTTCATTAATATCTTCGTATATATAGGCAGTTCTAGGTCTAGGCCCTGGATTATAGTAGTGAACTTGGGGAAGATAAAGTTTACTAGACTCCACACTAAGAGTATAGCGAAGGTTAAAACTATAAATGGATAGGTCAGAGAGGATTTTAACTTAGCTTTAAGCTCAAAGTCTGCTGTAAGGTAATCGGCTAACTCGGACAGTATAGCGTCAAACTCACCTGTTGCTTCTCCTAACCTAAGCATTCCCACGTACAAGTCAGAGAATATGTCCGGGAACTCGGCGAAGGCTTTTGAGAGGGGTAACCCGTTCCTGAGATACTCCTTAGCTGTCATAGCTATGAGAGCTAACCTAGGATTTATGGATTCTGAAGCTAGCAGTTCAAGAACTCTCATTATCGGGAGCCCGGATTTGAACATCTCTGCCATTTCCCTAGTGAATATAGCTAACTCCTTATCTGAGACCCTGTGCCAGAAATGTATCCACGAGACTTCAAGAGGCGAGAGCTCCCTTAAGGAGAGTATTTTATCATACCCGAAGGAGTGGAGTATTCTCCTAGCTTCGGCTATGTCCTTTACTAACAGTAGCCCCTTAATTACCCTGTTGTAACTATCCTGAACGACGTAGTGAAATATCCTCTTCTTCTCCTGAGATTTTTTCTGTGGTTTAAGATCCTTAACAAGCGACTCGTTCAAATGGGGATCACCTTCGCTTCTAAATTATTTAAAGTTTAAACTGAGAAGCCGAACTGCTGTATTCTAGCCTTCATCTCCTGAGGGTTAGAGGCCCTGGAGATAGCCTCTTCCGCTGTTATCTCTCCAGCTTTGAACAAGTTGAACAGAGCTTGATCCATGGTCTGCATACCGTACTGAGCAGATGTCTGCATGATCGCTTTAAGCTGGTGAACTTTACCCTCCCTTATTATCGTTCTGACAGCTGGGGTTGCTACCAACACCTCAACAGCTACCACTCGGCCCTTACCTGACGCGTGAGGGATTAACTGCTGTGATAGAACTGCCTCCAGGACTGATGCTAACTGGACCCTAACCTGCTGCTGTTGGTGAGGTGGGAACACGTCTATTATCCTATCTATCGTCTGAGCTGCATCTATCGTATGTAGGGTTGAGAGAACTAAGTGCCCGGTTTCAGCAGCTGTTAGGACAGCTGATATGGTCTCTAGATCTCTCATCTCACCCACCATTATGACGTCAGGATCCTCACGGAGTGCACTTTTCAAAGCCGTTGAGAAGCTCTTAGTGTCTTGACCTACCTCTCTCTGGTTAACTATGCTTTTCTTGTGAGTGTGCAGATACTCTATTGGGTCCTCAATTGTTATTATGTGAACTGTCTTAGATGAGTTGATCATATCTATCATACACGCCAGGGTGGTGGACTTACCTACACCTGTGGGACCAGTTACTAGTATTAGCCCAGATGATTTTTTCACTAGCTCATCTATGATCTCTGGTAACTTAAGCTCTTCCCTGCTTTTTATAGTACTAGGGATGACCCTGAAGGCTGCGGCTACAGCGCCTCTCTGTTTGTAGATGTTTAACCTGAACCTACCATAACCTTTCAGACTGTAGGACATATCTAGCTCCCACTCTCTCTCAAATTTCTCCCTCTGCCTGTCGTTTAGTATACTGTATATCAGCCTCTTCGTGTCCTCAGGAGCTAGCCTGGGAAACTCGGTGGGAACTAGCTTACCGTCTATCCTAAGCATTGGCGGAAGCCCCACTGTGATATGTAGATCTGAAGCGTTCCTCTCTACAGTGATCCTGAGAAGCTGATCTATTGATAGGTCCTTAGCAGCTAGAGCCATTTAAACCGCACCTCCTTAGTCCTTCAAGATCATCATGAGGTAATCCACTTGCTTATCTGACGGTACCTTTTCCTTGAACTTCCTGAAATATTCTAAAGCTTTGTTAAATTCTCCTTTCTTGTAGTAACACAAGCCGATGTTAAATAACGCTTCATGTAAGGTTGGATCCTGTTTGTAAGCGGCCTCAAACTGTAGAATAGCTTGATCAAGCATGTTAGGGTTCTTAGCGAACTGGAGTCCTAAGCGGAAGGT
>JALUEN010000048.1:0-585 GCA_027052755.1 bacterium
GTTACATAGAAGTTAAGGGAATAACTAAGCATAACTTAAAAAACATAGATGTACAGCTTCCTTTCCCTGCGTTGATAGCTATAACAGGTGTCTCAGGTAGCGGGAAATCTTCACTCCTTGAGACTCTCTTTATCGCTTTAAAAGAGAAACTAAAGGGAGAAAGTCCTGTAGTTAGGGATTACCAGGAGGTTAAAGGCGGTGGTAATTTTAAGGATGTGATGGTCATAGATCAAAGTCCTATCGGTAAAACACCTAGGTCAACGGTAGCTACGTATATAGGAGTATTTGATCACATTAGGGAGCTATTTGCTAGACTTCCTGAGGCTAAGAAGTGGGGCTTCGCTAAATCCCACTTCAGCTATAACCTACCAGGAGGAAGATGCGAAGCTTGTAAAGGTGAGGGCTTCGTTAAGATAGATATGGCTTTTCTCCCCAGCGCTTATGTCAAGTGCAATGTTTGCGGTGGAAGGAGGTACTCCTCAGATATACTACAGGTTAAGTTTAAAAACTTCAGTATAGCTGATGTCCTAGATCTCACGGTTGAGGAGGCTAGGGATTTATTTAGGGATTTTAGGAAGATAAGGG
>JALUEN010000048.1:595-5634 GCA_027052755.1 bacterium
AGATAAGGGAGAAGCTAGATCTGATGATAGAGATTGGTCTAGGGTATTTGAAGCTTGGACAAACCAGTCCAACCCTCTCTGGTGGAGAAGCTCAGAGGTTGAAATTGGTCTCTGAGTTATCCTCTAAGAGGAGGAGGAACATGATCTACTTACTAGATGAGCCAACTACTGGACTTCATCCCCACGATGTAGCTAAACTAGTTAGGTCGCTTAGGAGATTAGTTGATATGGGAAACCTAGCAGTAGTTGTTGAACATAATCTAGATCTGATAAAGAGCGCTGACTGGATAATAGATTTGGGACCTGAGGCGGCGGATGAAGGTGGGGAGATCATATACCAAGGCACTCTTGAGGGGCTTCTCTTAGAGGAGAGGAGTTATACTGGAAAGTGGCTGAGGAGGCACCTTCAGGAAATCCGGGAGGATACTTTATCTCAAAAACCTCTGGTGGCTGGCTGATCTCCTTAAAATAACAAAAATTAAAGATGTGGGTCCTCAGTTATTAAAATAAGGGATAAATTTTCAGTCATCAGATGAGCATCAGGAAGTGATATCCGTTCCCATTTAGCTTTAAGCTCTTCCCTTTATATACTAAGTTTACCTTTTATTAACAAAAACTAACAGGTTTTTCTAGATTTTTTCTAAAGATCTAGTAAACTACTTAGAGAGAAAGAGAATCAACTTGCAAGGAGGGGGTAGTGATGACTATCAAGGGTGTGAGCGCTCCTAAGATCCAATCACCAGTTAAAGTTGCTGACCTTAAAGTTAGAAAGCAGGAGGGAAGAGAGGGAATAGTTTCCGATAAGGTTCAGATTGATGAGGGTAAGGAAAAAGAATGGTTGATCATCTATTATGGTGGCGCTGATAACAACTTAACCAGCTACTTACACGACGATCTAAACGAGATAGAGAAGCATGGATCAGATCAGAACATACACATGGTTGCCCTCTTTGATGCTGGTAAGAGGACGAGACCTTTCCAGGGAGCTAAGGTTTTCTATCTCCAGCCTGATAACGACCTCTCTAAGATTAACTCACCTGTGATAAAGAACCTAGGTCAGGTTAACACCGCTGATCCTGAGTTCATGGGTAACTTCATCGCTGAGATGATGAAGAGGTTTCCTGCTAAACATGTGGCTGTGATCATCTCTGACCACGGTGGCGGTTGGCATGGAGCAGTAGAAGATGACTCTCACGGTGGTTTCATGAACCTAGGTGATATAAGGGATGCCTTTAAAAAGGTTTATCAGAAGACCGGTAGGAAGGTAGATGTGGTCGGTTGGGATGCTTGTTTAATGGCAATGGGAGAGGTAGGTTACGCTCTAAGCCCATATGTTAACTTAATGGTAGCCTCTGAGCAAACTGAGGGAGCCGATGGTTGGCCATACCCACACATCTTCACCTCTGAAGTATTGAAAAACCTTAAGCAGACTCTGGAGATGGCTATCGCTAAGAAGGGGACTTTCTCACCAGAGGATTTCGCTAAGACCATAGTTAAAGCTGCCGAGTCCTCACCTTACACTATAAAAACCTTGTCTGCTGTTGATCTCAGGAAAGCTAAGGAGTTCGCTCAGAAAGTTGATGCTTTCGCCAAAGCTATATTGAAGACAGATACCCCTAAGACTACATTAAAGGACTTAGTGAGGAAGACTGAGCACTTTTACGGTAGCTTCAGGGATATCGCTGACTTCGCTAGAAGAGTAGCTGAGAGCAAGGATATTAAAGACCAGAACCTGAAGAAGGCCGCTAAGGAACTATACGACTACATAACTAAAGAGTACGTTATAGCTAACCACAGAACCGAATCCTATCACCCTAACGCTAACGGTGTGTCAATAGAGATGCCTACCTGGGGATCCCCATCAAGTTCCTACAAGAACACTGATTTTGCTAAGGATACTAACTGGGATGAAGCTATGGCTAAGATAAACTCTAGAAAGTAAAAGTAAATGAACTCTCTGAGTGAGAACTTAAAGGCGGTCCTTGCAGGACCGCCTTTTTGTATTATTTGTAACGTAATTTTTACATGAGTAAGCAAAAGTTAATCAGGTTCCTTGTTAAAAATTTAGTGAGATTTTCTGGGAAGGTGGTGTCTCAAGTGGAGGTTAAGGGACCTGGTGGAGTTCAAGGGAGGTTTTACAGATCCAAGGGCTTGAGGGAGCTCTGGAGAAAGTTTAAAGATCTCTTTGGGGGGAACGAAGTCCGCTTTGATGAGGATAAGGTTAAGTTTTATGGAAGAGATGAAAAGGATTGGTTAATCATATTCTATGGTGCAGCGGATAATAACCTGAAGGACTATGTATATTACAATATCAATGATATAGAGGAGAAAGCACCTACGAGGATAGCCCACACTGTGGCGTTAATGGATGCAGGCGAGGAGTTTTGGGCGTTCCGAGGCGCGAAGGTCTTTTATGTTCAACATGATGATAGCTTCAGTGAGGTAAGATCTCCTATTTTAGCGGATCTAGGTCAAGTTAACACTGCTGATCCTGAGTTCATGGCTAACTTCATCACTGAGACTATGAAGAAATTTCCTGCTAAACATGTAGCTGTCATCTTCTCAAGTCATGGTAGCGGTTGGTATGGCGCCTTACCTGACGAGTCCCATGGAGACGCTATGTCTTTAAGTGAGCTTAAGGAAGCACTTAAGGAAGTTTACCAGAGGACAGGCAAGAAGATAGACCTGTTAGGATGGGATGCTTGCCTGATGGGAACCGCTGAGGTAGGATATGCTCTCAGCCCTTACGTCAAGTACATGGTAGCCTCAGAGGCCAAGGAGGGCATGTACGGTTGGTACTACCTTCAGATCATGGATTCACTAAATTCCCAAGGATCCAAGAACATAACTCCAGAGAAGTTCGCTAAGATCATAGTTGAGGCTATAGCTAAGTCTGCTAAGTATGGCTATAACCAAGTGGAGACGCTTTCCGCAGTCTCTCTTGAGAAAGCTGATGAATTAGCTAAAAAATTGGATGCTTTCGCTAAGGCTCTCTTGGAAACGAAAACCCCAAGGAAGAAACTATTGTACCTCATAGCCTCTACTGAGAGCTTTGATTACGAGTTCTCCGATATAGCTGACTTCGCCAAGAAAATTGCTGAGAGTGAGGAAATTAAGGATGAAAAGCTTAAGAGAACAGCTGAGGAGTTGTACAAGTTTATTACAGAGGAATACGTGATAGCTAATTACAGGGACCCTGAGAAACGGTCTAACGCTCACGGTGTATCAATAGAGCTTCCCCTTGCTCCTAGTACACCTAAATCTTATGCTAGGACTGACCTAGCTAAGACTACTCACTGGGATGAGGCGGTGAGAAAGATAACTAGGGGATATTAACTGCTTGTTACCTTAGCTCTCCTCTCTAAGGAACTTAATAGCTCCTCGTCCTGCTTAAGTATATCTTCTGGAAGGGCTTTCATGTCTCTTAGTTTAGCGTGAAGCTCTCGCCAGGATTGGTCTCCAGCTCTCGCCATGGCGAACGTTGCTACCCTGAGGAGCAATGGATCCTCAGGATCGCTCTCTAAGGCTTTCCTAAGTTCCATTAAGACCTCGTCGTGCTTACCTATAAGAGAGAGAACTGTGTACCTTGAGAGGTCTATTAGCTTCTCCAGATTAGGGGAATCGTAGAGATCCCAGAAGGGATCAATCTCTGACGATAGCGGTGCATGTAGTATTAGCTTATGCATTATAACCTGGTCTCCTGATGGTTCCACATATTTACTAGCTTCTTCTAAAGTTCTCAAGGCCTCTTCATACATACCTATCTGTGTTAAAGCGTAAGCCTTAGTTAGAGCAACCGTAGGTGATTTTATCTTTGCAGCTCTCTCAAAGCGCCTGACCGCTTTCAGAGCACGCTCCCAAGAACCTTTTAGGAGATAGAGGAACGCAGAGTTGGTTAGAGCTAAGAAAGTATCTATGTTTGCTAATCCCATCACTGTCAGCTCTAAAGCTTTATCTATATCTCTATTCCTTAAGTGATCTATTATGTTATCTATCAGCTCGGCTCTTCCTTTTAAGGTATTGAAGAGAGCTTGGTTGATGTAAGCTGCTTTTAAATCCAGAACTTTGAGACCGTCTATGTCCTCCCCTAAGTCCCTGAAATACCTCAATAGGTAAGAGGCTAAGTTACTCCCCTTGAACCTATGCCCAACATCGCTTAATATCACTTGTACGTAGCTGGGGTTACCATTTTCATCGCTTAAGGTGAACTCAATGAAAGCTATATCCCCAGAGAAGAGTAGTGATATTATGAAGTGTATAGCTTCTAACCTAGCATCCCTTGAGTCGCTCTCTAGTGGTAAAATCTTATCTATTACTGGGCTATTAGATTGAAATACCCATACCTCTTTAGGTTTTAAACCAAACGACTTAATCCTAGGAAGTAAGGTTTTTCTAAGTGAGTTGTAGGAGGCCCTAGTAGCTTGTGGGACCCTCCAGAGAACCTTATTTGTAAGTTTAGGATAGGATAACAGTATATGATACTTCTGATAGAGGTCCTCCCAGGAGGGCATCTCATCCGGTAGTGATAGTTTCTCTAAAAGGGTTAAAGCGCTTCTCTGGGAGTTATGGGTTTCCACCCTGAACTTTTCAGAGACTAGATCCTCTAAGCTCTCCTTTAGATCCTCTATGAAGTTCCTAGTCATCGTTGGTTTCTGGTCATCTCTCAAATAGTCTATCATAACCTTTAAGATTAGATACAGCTCTTTTAACCACCCACCAGTAAAATACCATAAGCTCTTGAGCAGCTTCTTGGAGGGGGTAACCTCTGATTCTAGCTCATGGCTTAAGATGGTCTTCCGGTAAATGGTCTCTAACATCTGCCAGGAATCTAATCTCCCGCTTACCTTAAATACAGCCAAGTTAGGTATCATCTCCGTTATGGAGATCTGAGAGGATGGATCAGCGGTTATCACTAACTTTTTATTTGTTTTTCCTAAGGATTTCAGTAACTCCTCAGGTATCTCTAAGAGGTTAACGTCATCAATGATGATCACATCTGCATCGGACTCTAAAGCAGAAGTTATGGATTCCCATAATAG
>JALUEN010000049.1 GCA_027052755.1 bacterium
GTACATAACCATAGACAAGTTTGAGGGAAAGTGTAAAGATCTCTCTGAGAGGAGATGGGGTTTTACCTCATTTAAGGGGAAACTGGAGTTCAATTTCATTAAAGAACTGCTGGGGCTTATAAGAGATTTGAAGGGCTATAACTTGTATAGTATCTTAAATCGCATATCTGAAGGGTTGAGAGAGGAGAGGATATACCTAAAAGGAGAGATATACCACTTATCTGTTAAGTTATTGAGAGATTTATTACCTACTCTGAGCGAGACACCTCTGAAGTTCCTAGAGGGAAGCTTAAGTTTAAGGCTTGTTACCTCCTCTAGCTCGTTGAGAGTTGCTCTCAAAGGGGATAGCCTAACCTTTGAGTTCCCAGAGTTAAGGCCTGTGAGGATCGGCTTTGGCTCTGAACTATCTCTAGAGTTTAGCGATCGCACCTCTGGGGCTGTTTTCTCCGCAAATCTTAATGGTAAGGTAAATGATGCGCCTTTTAAGGGAGATATCGTGCTAACCCTCAGCCATCTTGGTCAAGATCTTAACGATCTTAACTTAAAGGATAACCTCAGGATTTCGCTTAGCTTAAATGGACTTAACCTAACTAATCTGGATCCTAAACACCTTCGTGGAAGCTTAGATCTAACTTACTTTTACAGAGATGGGTCCGAGAAGTTAAGCTTATCCTTTAATAGCTTAGAGATATACCTCACTTTATTCAAGGAACCTCTTAGGATAAGTGGTTTGCTTAGGTACTTTAACGGTAAGCTAGAGGATAGGTTGTCCCTGAGCTTAGGAAAACAATCGGTAAAACTAGAGGGTATAGCTTTAAGGAGAGGAGCTCTAGAAGTTAGGTTAAGCTACCAGGGAAAGACTGAACTTAAGTTCCCCTATCTCAGGTACACAGGGGAGATTTCCTCAGAGGTTACCTTGATTTTATCAAGGATCTTAGGGATATCCGGCACTTTCCAAGCTTCTGAGGGGAACCTGAGTTTAAACTTCAGTGAGAGGGGAAGCGCTGGCGGAGAGGCCCCCTTGAATATCTCCTTGACTATCAACATGAATAACGTTAAGCTGAATATACCGTTCCTGAAGACTACCTTTAGTGGAGTTTTAAATTTGAACTACTCTAAGGGAAGCTTATCAATGAGGGGGAAGATGGATATATCTAAGGGAACGTTGACCTTAGGAAGCTCCCTGTATAAGGTTGAGAGCGGATATCTTGAGTGGGAAGGTACTCCTATACCCTACGTTGACCTTGTCGCTAAGAGTTTAGGTGCAGATGAGAGCTTCTATGTACTTTTGAGGGGACCGCTGGATAATCCTCAGCTAGCTAGTTACGGATTAGCCGGTCAAGTTATGGAAGTACCGAGGAGCGGAACATTTGCGCCCTCACTTGCTGGGAGTTACTCTTTGAATAAGTTGATGCCATTTGGTTCAAGGGGACAGGTGATGCAAGCTCTTGGGTACACTATATTGGGTGCGCTGGCTCAGGGACTCCCGATAATAGACCTCTACGGGGTTCAGACTTCGGCTACCGGCTACACTACTTTGAGGTTGGGTAAGCAGATCACACCCAAGCTTTTTCTTACTTACGCTAAGGTAATAGATAGCTCAAATTATGAGAGCTTAAGGTTGAGATATTCCTGGATAGTAGATTACAAGCTGGGAAGAGGCTTCTTCCTGAGTTACAGCGCCTCTAACGTAAATACTGAGATCTCTATCTTATACAGGAGGAGATTTTAGACCTTTTAGGAATTGCTCTTATAAACCTCTATGATGTATCTTGGAGGTAAGTATCTACAGAGTATTACCTGGCCGGCTTTGAAGAACTCTATCCCATCTTCGTGAGCTTTGGAAGCATCTATCTGAAGTATAACAGGGGATCTAGTTCTCCTGAGAGCTACCTCTCTAGCGTCCTCTGGGGTTAGGCTTAGGTGTACCATCAACCTATCCATAGGCTTTAACCCTTCCTCAAGGATTTTTTCCAATGCTTCTGGGGTTGTCCCATGGTAGAGGAAACCCTTCGGTACGTACTTCTCATAGCCTAGGCTTTCAGGAGTTAGGGCTAGGGATTTGCTATGCCCGTAGATTGCTCTGATCTTATTCCCCTTTAACTCAAACCTCTTCTTAGGGGATCGCTCAACTATTCTGAGGACCTCCTCTAAGGATAGGTTAGGGAACTTCTCCTTTAAAACTCTAAGTAGGTCCTCTAGGTTAGCATATCCCTGGGGATCTAACTTAAGTCCTCCAGGGTTGTGGCGAAGGAGATAGCTCATATACTTTGATATCCTCACGAGTTCCCTGTCCATATATATAACCTTCTCCGTAAGAGGTCAATTCTCTCCTTAAAGGAGCCGAGGGAAAATAAGTTTAAGTTAAATTAAAAGCCTTGCTAAATTGCTGAGTGAGGTGGTAGATGTGGTTAAGAATTTGATCAGGTTTCTCGCTCTAGTGGTCGTTGTGTTATTCTTTGGAGGATTGTTCCTAGTGATAAAACTTAGCAGACCGGAGAAGATAGAGCTGAAGAGCTTAACGCCAACCTTACATTCAACCTACTCTGAACTCGTTAAAATTCCAGAGATTAGCTTAGATGACCTTGAGAACTTACCGCTTAACCTAAAGGTTCGTTTAACTTATCACTTATGGGAGAACGGGAATGAGACGATGAGTACCTCTGCTCTGATCGGGGATGAACTTCTCAGGTGGAAACTTAACGATGACCTGGAGATATACATGGATATCTCTAAAGGGGATTACAGGTTATGTTCGTGGTCAGCTAAATCAGCTGTAAAGATCTCCCCTAAGTTCGCCCTTAAGTACTACCGAAAGTTCTTAAACACCTTTAGACCAATACCCCTTCCCCCACCAAATATATTGGAGACAGAGGAGAGGATAAAGGAGAAACACAAAAAACTGAACCTAAGTAAAGAGAATATACTAGGACTTAAAGGTTTAAAACCTCTTCATATAATAGATAACCCTACGTTAATGACTACCTCTGGAGTTGTGGTGTGGGTTATAGAGGACAGAAAATTGGCAGAGATGTACTGGTTAGCTAGGTACAGGTTAAATAGGATGACGGATATTTTCTGTGAGAGTTTAGGCATAACTAGGGATGAGTTGCTGAATGGTTTAAGGAAAGGGGAATTGATAGTTGAGTTCTCACCGTCTATGATGAGGCATCCAGTTCCCCTTATCCTAGAGGATGCTAATAACAGACAGGTTATAGCTATAGAAGTTAGAGAGGAGGCCTTTGAAACCCCTGTGGACTTTGATCCCTGTGATAATCTCATTGGTTCTAAGTAAGTTTTAAGCTTATTGTTCTAAGGTGAATTCCTCCTTTATCCTCTCCTTCTTAAGGGTCTGGAGGAAACTGATTGGCAAGTTTATCGGTGTTATATTACCATCTGAGGAGAAGTCTAGGTATCTTCTCCTTGAGGAGGGCTTTAATTGAGTGAGACAGATCTCCCTCTCTATACCCTCAGGTAGCTCAATAGGTTTTATAGGTATCTCAGAGTATATGTTGAACGCCTCATCATCTCCTTGAATTATCTCCCTGAGTTCCGAGAAGAGCTCTATGTACTTCTTAAACTTCTCCCTTATCTTATTAACCTTGAGTACTGTATCACTGGGAAGTGATATCCCCTGTATATTTTTCAAGAGAGATATGAGAACAAAGGAGGACTCTATGAACAGAGTCTGAACATCCTCTGGCGATATGGAGTTTAACCTATCTATGAACTCCTCTATCATCTTGTAATAGGATGGAAACTCAAGCGGGTTGAGGCTTGACTTTAAGTGGAGAAGCTCCTCGTATAGATCCTCTATGATGTCATCCCTTGTTATCTCTAACTCCCAGAGGATATTCATCAGCTGTTTCCTCCTAGCTTTAGCATCCCCTTTTGTGGAATTCGCTGATTCCCTAGCTCTCTTAGTCTCCTTAACCTCTTCTTCCTGGATAACTGAGTGCATTATAACGCTCATAACTATCCCAGCTAAAAGCCCCATTGTAACGTTTGAGGTAACAGCGCTAACTCCAATAGCTCCTACTGCAGGAATACCTGTTGCTATCAAGATCTTGGTAGTTGAATCTATGCTTTTAGATCTCCTATCAACTAGCTCGCTGGCTAACATTGCCTTTAAGTTCTTGCCTACGTAATCATCTGAGTCATCATCTACACTTTTTACGAAGTAAGCTGCCTTCTTGAGCTTAGGATCGTTTTCCTCTACTGCTCTCGGTTTGAACATGTTAAAGTACTTCTGAAGAGCTTGAAGTCTAGTCCTCTTAGCTGAAGCTAACTCATTTAAAAAGAGAGGATCCATAATCCCCACCTCGGTAAATAATTATACAAAAAAATCCCTAAAAGTCCAGTTTAATGTGATTATTTACACTAGAGGTGATTATTCCTTCAACCTGCTTCACCAGAGGAGTATAAACTGAGCTTGAGAAACTTTAAGAGTGAGAGATAAGAAAGGGGAGTGGTGAACTTGTTCGGTTTAACTGATAGAGATGTGAAGGAGATGCTATCTGAGATAGGTTTGGAGAAACTTGATGACCTGTTTAAAGACATCCCTGAGAAGTACAGGTGGAACTCTAAGCTCTGGAAAACTCTTCCCGAGTGGGAAGCTGAGTACGTGATAAGAACTTTCGCTCAGAACGTTAAGACCTTCCCTCCATCTCACGTCTTCCTGGGAGGAGGGGTTTACTTCCACTACGTCCCTCCAGAGGTGGATACCTTAGCCTCTAGGGGGGAGTTCCTCACAGCTTACACACCTTATCAACCTGAGATCAGTCAAGGGGCTTTACAAGCTATGTGGGAATACCAGAGCCTGATGTGTGATCTCCTCCAGATGGATGTCTGTAATGCTTCACACTATGATGGGGCTACAGCTACTGCTGAGGCTATGCTCATGGCAGTGAGATTGAAGGGAGTTAATAAGATAGCAGTCTCAACCGCCTTAAACCCCTTCTGGAAAATGGTTGTTAACACCTATGCTTGGGGAAGAGGAATCTCTATATACTGGCTACCTTACGATCAGGAAACAGGAAGGACGATGTTAGACACTTTACCGGAGGATATAGCAGGGGTGATAGTCCAACAGCCTAACTTCTTCGGTGTTCTAGAGGACTTAGAGGAGGTTAGAAGGATTACTAATGAGAGAGATGCTCTGCTTATTGTCTCAAATAGCGAGCCTTTAGCTTGGGCTCTTATAAAACCCCCAGGATATTACGACGCTGATATAGCTGTTGGAAGCGCTCAGAGCTTCGGTATCTATCCCTCTTATGGTGGCCCATCACTGGGATACATGGCTGCTAAGAGGAAGTACATGAGGCAAATGCCGGGAAGGATAATAGGGGAGACTACTGACCTTGAGGGTAGAAGAGCTTATTGTATGATACTTCAGACTAGGGAGCAACACATAAGACGTGAGAGAGCTACTAGCAATATATGTACTAATCAGGCGTTAATGGCTATAAGAGTTGCCATTTACCTTAGCTTATACGGTAAGAAAGGCTTAAAGGAGCTAGCGCTACATAACTGGAGAAAAGCTAGGAAAACGGCGGAGAGCATTATAGATGCAATCAACCACTACAATGGGGAGAAGGTGGCCGACTACAGGTTCTCCTC
>JALUEN010000050.1 GCA_027052755.1 bacterium
TCCTCCCACCGTTTGGGTGGTTGATCTTCCTGTTCGCTAAGTAATTTAAGTTTTCTTCTTCCCTTCCTGAAACTCTGGGGAGCTCTCTATGTCGCTGTAGAGCTCCCTTAATTCTTCTTCTGTGTAAACCTTATCAACTCTGTCAATGAAGAGGATCCCTTCAAGGTGATCATACTCGTGCTGGATAACCCTAGCTAAGAAACCTCTTACCTCCTCCTCATGATAGTTCCCATCTAAATCTTGGTATTTTATCTTTATAGCCCTGTTTCTCTCAACGAACCCGAAGAGACCGGGCAAACTTAGACATCCCTCTAGGTCTGTTTCTGTTCCCTCCCCTTTTAAGCTATCCAGGTCAAGCTCAGGGTTAATGAATACCCTTGGTGAGTTCCCATCGTGATCCGTTATGAAGAGCCTAATGGGAATCCCTACCTGAATAGCTGCTAATCCAACTCCATTATTAGCGTACATGGTATCAAACATATCGCTCACTAGGGATCTCAGGATATTATCTATCTGTGAGATCTTCCTGCTCTTCTTCCTCAGCTTAGGTGAGGGATGGGTTACAATTTTCAGGATAGCCATGTTAACCACTCCTTAGGGCTTAATCTATAGCTAAATTTCTATCTATTATGGCTGAATCCCTCACCTTGAGAAAAATAAAAAATGGTGCGGGTGGTGGGACTCGAACCCACACGCCCTTGCGGGCACTACCCCCTCAAGATAGCGCGTCTACCAGTTCCGCCACACCCGCACCAATTTATTAGTTCTACCTCGCGAGAGCCTTTCCTCCTTTACTTGTTTCCCCCCTGAGGAGCCCATTGGTTGGGGCCCCAGTTATCTCTCATCCAGTTTCCCCTCATCCAACCTCTTTTCATCCAATTTCCTCTCATCCAGTTCATCTGATAGTTTCTCTTTAGATTGTCAACACACTGCTGAACAAGTTCATCTACGTGTCTCTCTATGAAGTCGGCCGACAGTCTCCTCTTCTTTGCCTCTAACTTGAAAAGCGATCTCAGAACTAGCTTGTATTTTTCCTCTAAGTACTTCCTCTCTTTATCATCCTGAGTGCTTTGGTACTTAATGTAGATATCTATCAACTGTTTCTTGTGATCAAGTGACTGCTTTATAAGGGCTTTCATATCATTGCTAAATCTAGGGTCTGTCTTCTCTGATCTCTTAGCTAGGTAATAGTACTTCAGTTCCCTTGAGAGCTGAGAGGTAGCAAATCTCATCGTCCTACGTGGAAGTTTTCCTTCTCTTACTTTCCTCATAATATCTTCTAAGTAGTTTATGAACTCAGGATCTAGCTCCTTTAACATCAAGGATATTCCTCTCATCCTCTTCATCATCTTTCTTCCTTGGTTTCTCATCATGTGTCTTCCCCTCATGTACATCATTCCTCGGTTATTCATCATACCTGGCCCATTCATGGAAGGTCCTTGATACCATCCCTGCTGAGGCTGTTGTGAGGTGCTATTTGAGGTGTTCTCAGGGAAGCTTAGCCCGATACTTGACAATAAAAGTCCTAATAGTATCAGGGTTATCACTCCTAACCTCACCTTTGACCCAACCGCTAACCTCATAGCGTTCACCTCCTATATCGCTAATCTCAATTTATATCCCCTTCTAGGGGGATATCTCCGATGATTAGGTCAATCATGCTAACGGAATCAGGAGAGGGAAAATCCTCCTCTAAAGTATCTACTCCTGTAAGTTCATACTCTATAGATGGATCTCCAGTTATCAAGCTCAGATATGTGGGGATATGAGCTTTCTCAGGTTGGAATATAGGGTGAAAGATGTTGATCGCTATAAATATTAAGAGTGCTAAAGCTAGGGAACCTGCAAGTGCTAGTTTAGCAATGGCAAACTTAGGCTTCCTCTCCCTCTCTGCTATCTGAACTAGTTTTATGGTTATTCCCTTGTTCCTTAGAGGTTGAAGGATCGCTTCTGGCCTCGCTAGCTTTTCCTTTATGAGCTCCTCAACCTCAGTATCTATGAACTTTTTCTCATCTATATCTCTCCTCACTAAACCTCACCTCCTGATGTGATCTTTGAGGCTTCTGCGAGGACATCGCCTCTTTTCTCAAGCCGTTTCCTCAGTTTATCCCGCAGCTTAGCTATCCCTCTTCTGTAGAGAGTTAAGCAGGTACCCAGTGGCTTTCCAAGGACCTGAGCTATCTCTTTAAAGGGCATGTCCATGAGCACTCTGAGAACTATCACCTCTTGCTCTTCCTCCCTGAGAATGCTCAGCTCTTTCAAGGAATCCATAAGCTCCTCCCTGTGATCCTTGATAAATTTGGGAAGCTCTAACCTCTCCTGGTACTGTTTCCCTTTAATTAGAAGATCACCGATGAGGATTAGTTTTCTTAGCCTTTCTCTCCTGAAATGGTCAGCTATCGCGCTTCTCACCACCTTAAAGGTCCAAGCCCTTAGCTTGGTCTCACTCTCAAAACTTAGTTTCTTATTATTCCTCAGGTTTTTATAGGCTTTTAAGAAGCTGTCTTGAAATAGGTCCCATGCTAGCTCCTCATCTCTTACCTTAACTAATATATAGCTGTATATCTCTGGAGAGTGTTCGCTCCACCAATTAGTGAAGTTTTCTAGGGTAGTCTCTGTCCTTCTCTCCTGGGTTCTCAGCTCCACTTTATCACCCTCCACCTTATATAACGTTTTAAGTTGGGAATTTATTTCGGGATTTAGAATTAAATATTCAAAAGGAAATCCCGTTCCTTGGAGAAGATTTCAGAAGGAGGTAAAGGAGGGAAGAGAGGAATGTCTAGGTTAACTCGCAGGGTTGTTATAACTGGGATAGGGGTTGTCTCTCCTCTAGGATCTGATAAGGAGACTTACTGGAGTAACCTGATAAACGGTGTGTCTGGCGTCCAGAAGATACCTTACTTTAACGTAGATGAGTATCCATCTAAGATAGCTGGTATCGTTAAGGATTTTAAGCCTGAGGAATACTTAGACAGGAAGATCCTCAGGAGGTTAGATAAATACGCTATAATGGGATTAGCTGCTACTAAGATGGCTCTAGATGATGCTAACTTGAAGCCTGAGGACACTGACCCTTGGAGGGTTGCTCTATTTGTTACATCTGGTGTTGGAGGGTTAGCTACTTTTGAAGAAGAGGTAAGTAAACTAATCAAGGATGGACCTAGGAAGGTATCTCCTCTGTTTGTCCCTAAGTTCATCCCTGACATCTTATCCGGTTGGATAAGTATCCTATACGGTTTTAAGGGGCCGTCTCTTGCCCATGTCAGCGCATGTTCTTCTAGCGCGTCAGCTATAGGAGAGGCTTTTAATACCATAAGGTTGGGAATAGCTGATGTAGCTATAGCAGGTGGTAGTGAAGCCCCTGTTACCCCCTCTGGATTAGCTGGGTTCTGCGCCATGAAAGCTCTATCTACTAGAAACGATGAGCCGGAGAGAGCTTCTAGACCCTTTGATGCTACTAGAGATGGATTTGTCTTAGCTGAAGGCGCGGGGGTATTGATCCTTGAGGAATTAGAACACGCTAAGAGGAGAGGTGCTAAGATCTACGCTGAGATAGTGGGATATGGCTCTACAACTGATGGATACCATATAACTGCTCCACACCCGGAGGGAGAGGGAATAGTGAAGGCTATGGAGATCGCTCTAAGCGATGCAGGTATAAAACCTGAGGAGATAGATTACATCAACGCTCACGGTACCTCTACACCTCTGAACGATAAGACTGAGACTCTAGCTATCAAGAGGGTTTTTGGAGAACATGCTTATAAAATCAACATAAGCTCTGTGAAATCAATGATGGGGCATACCTTAGGGGCTTCGGGAGCACTGGAGACTATAGCAACTGCTTTAGCTATAAAGAACCGAATAGTGCCTCCTACGATAAATTACGAGAACCCTGATCCAGAGTGTGATCTCAACTACACCCCGAACAGGAGCCAGGAGCTTGATATAAGATACGCCATGAAGAACTCGTTAGGCTTTGGTGGGCATAACGTGGTCTTGATCTTAAAGAGGTATGATGAGTAGTTTAGGGAGGCGATAAGATGAGCGATAAGGATAGAGTAGAGAGAAGGCTGAAAAATAGGGCAGAGGTTATACAGCTTATCCTGTCATCAGCATTTGAGGATCCAAGCGAGATAAAATCTCTGTCGCCTGATGTTCAGAAAGAGGTTATCCTCTCTAAATCATTTGAGTTTAGGGGCTTGAGATATGGATTAGAGAGTCTCTTTGTTCCCAGAGGATACTCAGTGGCGATAGCCATAATCGGTGATGATAAGAAATTTGCCTTGGCTTATGGCTTTGGCAAGGCTAAGGATTCCTCTCCTGAGAGCTTGCTCCAAGCTGATAAAGATGCGCTAGCTGACGCCCTTAGGAAAGCTCAGTCCCTCCTGAATGGAATCAGTATCTCTTCAGGCGCAGATTCAGAGTCTGAGAGTGAACGAGGAGAGATGTCCGATACTCACGAGAGAACCTCAGAGACTAGCTATCTATCTGCTGAGGATCGTTCTTACGCAAAGACCTCTAAGGACCCTGAGGAGAAGACCTTAGAGAGAAGAAGTTTTGAGAAGGAGATCTCTAAGAGCTA
The DNA here is from genome assembly GCA_027052755.1 of bacterium. Lineage (GTDB taxonomy): Bacteria > DRYD01 > DRYD01 > DRYD01 > JALUEN01 > JALUEN01. The sequence goes on from JALUEN010000050.1 coordinate 4,586, forward strand.
TGAGAGGATAGAAGGCTCAGAGCTTGATGAGGAGATCAGTGAACCAAAGCGGGAGATAAGGTCTAAACCTTACTACTCCAAGGGGATGAAAGTCAACACTTATCAGAGGAGATTCTTCTCGCTAGTAGCTAAGCTTAACTGGTCGCTTGATAAAGCAAAGTCCTTCCTGAAGAAGCACACGGGTAAGGAGTCAACTAAAGATGTAGAGCCTGAGGAGTGGAACAAGGTTCTAGCGCTACTTGAGGAACAGCTGAAGCTAGCCTCTAGGGAAGAGGTTGAGGAGGATGAATGGGAGGAGCTGTTTAAATGAGAAGACTCCCCTGGGAAGAGCTTTTGAACGCTTTATCTGAGAGGTATGGCCCACTTAGAATCGCTATTTTAGGGTTAGGTGCTATTAATAAATCATTGCTTAAGCTAATACATTATCGGGGTCTAATGGATATATTTCAGATTACCCTTGGAGTTGATATAGATGACGCCGCTTTGGATAAGTTTAAGGCTCTCTCAGGAGATCTGGGGATAAAACCGGTTTTAACTAACAGGCGAGAGCTACTCTGGGAAGCTGATCACCAGGTGGTGATTGAGGCAGCTAGCCTTAAAGCTGTTAGGGATAACCTGGAGCCTGTCCTCAGATCTGGGAAGTGGTTTATCCTCATGAGCTTAGGAGCTCTTATAGGTTGGGAGGAGTACAGTAGATTACGCTCGGAGGGATTAACCCGAAAACTCTACATTTCTGGAGGAGCTATAGGGCCTAATGCCATATATGACTTCTTAGATTTATTAGAGCTAGAGAGCCTAAAGCTATCCACCTCTAAACCGCCTAAGTCACTAGGATTGCCATCTGCCGATAAACCCAGTAGTAGAGAGGTGATACTAACAGGTAATATAGATGAGGCCATAAGGCGTTTCCCGAGGAACGTTAACGTCTCGGCTTACCTCAAGTACAGATATGGAGAGCTTTTAGGGGATAACCTAGTATACGAGCTGATCTCAGATCCTTCAC
>JALUEN010000051.1:0-1727 GCA_027052755.1 bacterium
ATTAGATGGATCTCTTACCGTGATAACTCTGTAAAAATCATAAGGCGTTTTGTACCAAAATATCACGGACACGCCATCATTGTCGTGGTTTATGAACTCAACCTTCATCCTAAACTTTGATAGCTTCAATGGTTTCTTATATATCGCTCTAGTGCCTTCAAATAGCTGATATTCCTTTTCACCGCCAACGAACACGTTAGATACCTGACATAACATTTCCTCTCTCTCCACCCATTTAGGAGGTCCATCTGAGTAATGTGGGGGAGTCCATATGCTGAAATCACTTAACTTAGGGGGATTAAGCTCTAAATGGATATCTGAAGGCTTGGAACAAGAGGAGAGGAGAAATAGAGATAGGAGAATCCCTAAACCTAACAGAGATCTTAGAAAATATCTCATGATAAAGCTCCTTTTTAGCTTTTTCTTTCCTTCTTTCGTTTGAAGGAGAGCTAGATCCTCTTTTAAGGGATTTTTCTTTGAATATTTTATAAGAAAATAGCGATAGTCCTTAAGGCAGAAGTTCTAAAGGTTGGCGTTGAGGGAGAACTGTAACTTGCTCTAAGTTTTAGATCACTTTACAAATCTAGTGAGGAGGAAGTGCTTGAAGAAGGCGTGATAAGGTAACTGATAACCATTTTTTGACCACTACTGGAAGGAGTAATTTACAAGAGGGGTTAAACATAACGTGTAATATAATAAATAAAAGTTAATATAAAATTAATCTTAGTAAAAAAGAGGTGATACCTTTGAAGAAATTGGTTTTATTTATTGTTCTTCTCTATTTATCTCTGATGAAAATGCCCTTGGGATACACTGTTGAGTGTAAATTAGCTCCTGGAAGACCTTTAAAACCTTTAATTGTTGCGATTTTAGAGAGCTCTGAGAGAAAAGTGAAGGGGGATTTCTTGGCTAACTTGAAGAGAGCTTTAAAAAAGTACCCCTTAGGAGAACTTCCTGAAGATGAGATATATAATAGGATAGGAGCCTTCTTTTTGCTTCAGGGAAGGTTAGAGGTCTCTGTTTGGGCTTTCTCTAAGGGTGCTGAGATCTCAAGGAGAGGGGAGCTGGTGAACAACTTAGCCACTGCTCTAGTTCTCTCAAATGAGAGGGAGTTGGCTTTAGAGGTTCTAAGCGCTCTCCTAAGAGAAAATCATGATTATTTACCAGCTATCTTAAACATTGCTTTAATATATATCAGGGAAAAACGCTTTGATCTTGCTAAGGGCTGTATTCAAAGGGCTAGGGAACTTCAGCCAGGGTTCCTCCCCACAGAGAATTTAGCTAAGGAGCTTGGGAAAGCTATAGGTGATGAGAACTACCTGACAGAGAGCTCCCTAAACGCTAGCTTGCTAAATCCCTGGGATAAAAACTCGGAGCTCTCACTCAGATCTCTAGATGAATGGTCTTTAAGGAAGGAGGTTCACAGGAGGTTAAGGGATTATGGAGTGCCTGGTAATGTACTAGACCTTCCTCAGATGGTAGAGGATGTGGAGAGGTTCGTTTACCTTGAGGAGAAAACTGGATTTTGGAAAAAAGTACTGAAGTACAGTTCCCCAATGACATTGGGGAGGGGCGCTTTATCCTATAAAGCTCCCAAGCTGATACCTCCAGATGCCTGGAATAAGTTATCGCCTAAATCTAAAGAGACCATGCGGAGAGCTGGCTATAGGCCTGGAAAAGTAGAGGAACTCCTTGAATTGAAACGACTTAGAGAAGCTAGATTCCAC
>JALUEN010000051.1:1737-3288 GCA_027052755.1 bacterium
ATCGCTTCCTCGGCGACGTGTTGGCGGATTATCAGACCGATTACGCCTCTCAGTTTAAGCTCAACTATGAGAAGCGAGGAATTCCTGAGATCATTAATAGAGAAAAAATGAGGCAGGCTTTATTGCTAAAGCGCTATTTTCAGAAATTAAAATCTGAAATTCCTAGGGGGGATTCTATCTCTATAGAAAGTGATGCAGAGGCTAGATACCTCTCGGAGGCTTTATCCTCAGTTAAAGCTACTCATAAGAGATTAAGGGGACTACTGAACGATGCAAGGGAAGAGAATTTAATGCTTTTAAATGAGTACCTCTTAAAGGGACATTTAGCCTTGGATATGGTTCCATTATCGTTCAGAAGTGTAGAGAGAAGGGAAATATTGAAGACAGCTTTATTAGCTAACTACTACCACTCCTTGCACATCGTGGCTTGGTGGCAAACTGCTAGAGTTCCGATCATCTTTAAAGGGAGAATTCACACTTATTTCCCTCAAGCGCTAGAAAATAGATATTCCATATGGGAAAATCGACCAGAGAGAGAAATAGAGGAGACTCTAGAGGAGCTTATGGATGGTGATCTCCAGATACCACCTAACTTAAAAGGTTGGGTTAACGTTGACCTGTGGCTCTTCTCTATAAAGTACACTACTCAGAATGAGCTGACTATCTCTCTAGGTGGAGGATCTGGAGTTCCCGTAGGGATGGGAATTTTGGGAGAAGCTACCTATAACATTAATACAGATAAGTTATATATAGGTCTAGGATTAGGCAGTAATTTTGAGATGGGACCTCTAGGTTTAAATGCTAAATCTGTATACGTCTACGAAGTGGACTTTAATAAACCTAGCTTTAGATTGGGATACCAAACGCAGATCTCGGCTACTGCTAGTTATGGTTCTCTTGGGGCTGAGTACAACCTATACGATAAGACATTCTGGATAATACCTGGAAATTAAACCTCCAGAGGGGAACTCTCTTAATAGAACATTGGAGAACCTGAGATGGAAGTTGCTATGGTTTAAGAGTTAATAGTATCTTAAATCTCCTAGAGAGGGGTATTATCTTCACCTCTCTAGTCAGTGGTATCTCATTCTCAGGAAGGAAGAGGTTGGCATTCTCTGTAGAGATCTTCACCTCTCCTCTCTTAGAGCCCCTCACGAGGACTGCTCCCTTTAAAGTAGTTGTCTCTAGCCCCTCTCTACCTGAGGAGATCAGGTTAAGTATATCTGGGGAGGCTCCTATCAATACCTCCTTAAGCCTATTGTCCCTAATCAAATAACTTACCTCTAATGTATCTCCAGTTAATCTAAGGGTTTTCTCCAGGGATCTCCCCTTAACCTGAACCTCATCTCCTTTAACCTCTAAACGGTACAGCTCATCTTCTAGGAGGTCATCCCTACTTTTGGGAATATCTGTTAATGAGCTTAACTTGTGGGAGGCATAGGGAGAGCCTATTCTTTTAAGGTATGGGTTAACCTGAGCCTCTCCCTCGTTAGTAGGGAAGTTCAATGGAGTTCCCAGAAGTGGGACAGCATCTCCAGTCCTAGGATCATA
>JALUEN010000051.1:3298-5579 GCA_027052755.1 bacterium
CTTACCTCCTACGGGACTCACTGCTATGAAGACCTTATCGTTAGATAGGACAGCCTCTTTATCCCCGTCCATATTAAGGTCTTTAAGGTATATCTCCTGGGTTTTGAGGGAGCCATTCCTAACCTTCTCTAGCCACTTTCCAGCTTGGATAAGTACACCAATCTGTCTTATCTGACCAGCCATATCCTCTCCCAACCGGAGATCCTCCGCTTACCAGTGAATGGATCTATGTTCCAATCATGCCAAGCTGTCTCATAGATGTAAGTTAGGAAGGAGAGGATAGCTAGATCCTTTAAAGAGCTCTGAGGCATGGATTCTATCCCCTTCCATATATCACCCATAATTGTTCCAGGAGTGAAGACGTCCCCTAACTTCTTAAAAGTTTTTATCTGATCACTGAACCCTCCATAGTCCCAACCCCTGTCTAAGGGGACCCAATCCCTGTAGCTTTCATCCTCTAGCGAGCCATTATACCACCTATCTAGCACGTCCCTTAATTTGTGGTAATCCTCTTGAAGATAGGTTTGGGGTTGTAATTTTGAGTAATCTACTTGATGTCTAACCGTTTGCCATCCGCTCATCAGTGCCTTGGTAGGAGTGGTAACTCTTATCCACGGGTGAGCCTTTATCCACTTTACGTTGTTCTCAAAGTTATCAGGCAGTGAAGGGACGTTACTCTGACCAAAGGGAAATCCAGCGACAAACTCCCAATCGTTCATTGATATCAGTATCCTCTCAGGATCTTGCTCTTCATTGACATCTAGCGCTTGTTTAACAAAGTGTTCTCTAAGTCTAACGCTTGGACCGCTGTCTTCAGTCGTCGCTGTCTCCTGCTGGAAGACGTGATCTATGAAGAATATCTTAAAGTTCGGTAGAGATGTAAGTTCGTGGATCTTGTAGTTAGCCTTGGTATCCTTGAAATCCTTCTCTGTTCCCGTAGGGTTAAACCAGAGGGTGGGGTAGTCAGCGATAGTTGCTTGGTATCCTGAATCCCTGATCTCCTTTAAGGTCCTCCCGTCTATCACTCTCTCAGGACTCCAGGCGATTAGTGGGTTCTCTCCTGTTAGATCTTTAACTAGTTTCTTCCCTATTTTGAGAGATTCTGTATTAACCCCACTGCCGGTGAAGTAAGGCATCAGATGTTCTCCCCAGGTACCGCCCTCTAAGGATATCAGACCTCTCCTATGGAGCTCTCTTATCCTATCAAGAAAATACTTAGCGCTCCAGCTGAAGTTAGCCTGAAGCAGCCCTGACATGTGGATCTCCACAGGTACTTGATACTTCTCTATGGTATCTAAGAGTCTCTTGAAACCGGTTCTATCCTTAGGATTGAAGATCTTCTCCTCTATCGCTGAAGTCTTCATTATCGGTTGATTTCCATGAAATACGAAGGCTATGTTTATGGGCAGGATCTCATCATCCTCTGAGGCTACTACTTGGTCGCTGACGCGTCCCTCAAAATCCTTAGCTGTTAGGGCTGATATCCTGAGTTTCTCCCCCTTCCAGCCAGCTTGTTTTAAAAGATCTTCAGGGATTGAGGTTATCACAGTGTCTAGCTGAGCATTATAGCTAACGGGGACTTCACCTAGTTTTTTCCCCTCAGGTGATATTACGATTCCTTTTCCTCCCTCGTATATCTTTACCGCTAGCTTCCAGGGGAATTTATCTGGAGAGCTGAGGTTATCAGGTAGTTCTGTAGAACCTCCATCACCGAAGCCTATCAAGAAGTACAGATCTAGGTTCTCGTTTTCTGAACCATATCTAAGATTTAGCAGATCTGCCCTGAGATGTACTCTCCCTCCCTCTCTCCTAAGGTAGACGGCAATTATATCTCTCTCTGGTGCTGTCTCCCCAGCTTCATCTATCCTCTTAACATCTCTCAAAGTCCACTGGAAGGGAGAGAGGAGGCTATTCTTATTCTCGTTAACTCTCAAACTTAATCCCTCCACCTATCTCCTAAGCTTAGTTAACTCTCTAGCTTGAATCTCTCTGGTAGAGGTGGATGAGGTGGAGGTTTTCGCTGTATTGTTACCCTCATGGAGCTCTCTCTTACGTGCTAAGGTTGGGGGAGAAGATGAGGATAGCTTATTTATTTGCTCCATTAGCTTAGTCTTATTCTCCCTAACCTTCTGTAACACTTTCCCTAGCTCGCTTTCAAGGGTATTAAGTATCTTTATGGAAAGGTTTCCAGCCCACTCTCTAGTTTTTATGGATACCTGATTCGCTTCATCTATGATACGTGAAGCTTCCCTTTTAGCTTGGTTTATTATCTCCTTAGCCT
>JALUEN010000052.1 GCA_027052755.1 bacterium
GTCCTCTAGCGATGCTCATCATAGCTAAGGTAGCGATGAAAGGAGGTAACTTTGCCTTAGTTATCATCAGTCCGTTCGCTAACCCAGCTAAACCACCTATTAACAAGCCTACGAAAAGCCCAAGCGGGAGGTTAGAGGTATGCTTTAAAACGTCAGCCATAACTACTCCAGAGAGAGCTAGAACAGATCCCACGGATAGATCTATTCCAGCGGTTAGGATCACTAGTGTCATACCAGCTGCAATAACAGCGTTTATTGAGGATTGAAGAGCTACATTTAGGAGGTTACTCACCGTTAAGAATCTATCCGAGAGCAAGCTGAGAGCTATAACTAAAACTAGGAGTCCAAGCAGGGTGCCGAACCTGTTCAGAAAGTCCTTTAGATTAAATTTATTAACCCTCTCAGGGTTCTCTGAGGACTTCCGAGTCATATCATCCCCTCCCTTGAAGTTTTATATAAAGGAAAAGCTTAAGAGGTAGCTAGTTTCATTATCTTCTCCTGAGTGGCTTCTTCCTTAGACAGGATTCCAGCTAGACGACCCTGGCTCATAACCATTATCCTATCGCTCATCCCTAGGATCTCAGGGAGCTCAGAGGATATCATTATGATACCCTTCCCCTCTTTTATCAGCTCGTTCATGAGTTTGTAGATCTCCACCTTAGCTCCTACATCTATTCCCCTAGTTGGTTCATCAAATATAATCACCTCACTATCCCTAAACAACCACTTAGCTAGGACCACTTTCTGCTGATTACCACCGCTCAGGTACTTAACTATCTGCTCCATAGAGGGGGTTTTCACCTTAAGCTTATCTATGAAGTAAGAAACCTTCTTCACTTCAGCACGGAGATCTAGGAAGCCAAAGAGTCCCTTGATCAGCTTATCAAGGGAGGCTAAGGTGGTGTTGAACCTGACCGTGTTATTAAGTACTAGCCCTTGCACCTTCCTATCCTCAGGTAGCAGAGCTATCCCATATCTTATAGCGTCCCAAGGTGCACGAATATCTAGCTTTCTCCCCTCAAGGTATATCTCGCCCTTATCAACTTTCTCAGCTCCAAAGATACACCTGACCAATCTAGTTCGCCCAGATCCAACGAGACCGGCAATCCCCAGGACCTCTCCTCGGTACAAAGTGAAACTAATGTCCTTCAGCTTATCTCCGCAGGTGAGCCCTTCAACCCTGAGGAGTTCCTCCCCTCTAGGAGCGAACTCCTTAGGGTACTTCTCCTTTATCTCCCTTCCAACCATCATCCTGATAAGTTGATCCATATCAAGGTCCTCTGTAACGTCCACGGTCCCTATGTACTCTCCATCCCTCAGAACTGTAACCCTATCCCCGATCTCCTTTATCTCCTCCATTCTATGAGAGATATAGATAAAGCTAACGCCTTGAGACTTGAGGTACCTTATAACCTGAAACAGATTCCTTATTTCCCTCTCTGAGAGGGAAGATGTAGGCTCATCCATTATGATAAGCTGAGCGTTAGAGAGTAAGGCTCTAACTATCTCTATCATCTGCTGTTGAGCAGTAGTTAAGTACTTCACGGGGACATATAGTGGAAAGCTTAGGCCTAATTCCCTTAATTTCTCCTCGGTGAGCCTTTCCATCTCCTTCCAGTCAACTATTATCCCTTTAGTAATGGGTCTCCCCAAAAAGGCATTTTCAACGGCGGTTAAGTGGGGTATTAAGTTCAGCTCCTGATAGACTATGGATATACCTGCTTCCTGAGCTTCTTTAGGAGATGAGAACCTAACAGGTTTCCCTTTCCAGATGATCTCCCCCTCATCAGGTTGGTACGCTCCCACGATGATCTTCATGAGGGTTGATTTCCCTGCACCGTTCTCCCCTAGGAGTACGTGTACCTCTCCTCGCCTGACCTCAAACCTAACTCCCTTTAATGCTCTAACTCCAGGAAAGCTCTTAGATATCCCTTCCATTCTCAAGATAACTTCAGAGCCCCTGTTCTCCAAAAAAGCATCACCTCCTGAGCCTGAAGATACCTTTTAACTTAAAAAGTAGATCTTCTCACGATCTGAGAGGTAATAGATTCTTCTCAGGAGGCGTGATTTAAAAGTATTTTGACCTTAAGAGCTCTCAGAGCTTCCAGAGATCCCATCAGCGTTAAACGCTTCTCCATAGCTAAAATAGAACTCCTGCTATACCACTTATTTCTCTTTTCTTCTACCTGATAGACCTGATACCTTCAGAGAGATAAATTTGAGACATTTGAGAAATCTTAGAAAAAGAAAAAGGGAGGGGCCGAAGCCCCTCCCCTCTATATACTCTCGTAAGCTTTACTAATCCTCTACTTTGTAATCAGCATCGCTAACATCTGAGCTTCCAGAAGAGCCTCCAGAAGTGGAGCTACCAGGAGTTCCTGAGGCAGTTCCCCCTGTTCCAGCAGTCGCTCCAGAGTAGGCTGATGAGGTGTAAGAGTACATCACCCTGTTAAGCTCATCCATCGCTCTGTTAAGCTCAGTTACATCCTTAGCTTCCTGCATTACTTTCTTAGCCTTCTCTATCTCCGCCTCTAACTGGGACCTCAGGTTAGGATCGCCACCTGCCAGCTCCCTGAGAGCCTTCTCAGCAAGGTATATCATGTGATCCAACTTGTTCCTAGCCTCAGCCAGCTCCCTTAACCTCCTATCCTGATCAGCATACCTCTGGGCTTCCTCTATCATCCTCTTGATCTCGTCCTCAGATAGCCTGGTAGCTCCGGTTATCCTCACCTTCTGCTCCTTTCCGGTTCTCTTCTCCTTTGCTCGCACGTTAACTATACCATCAGCGTCTATCTCAAAGGTAACCTCTATCTGTGGGACTCCTCTAGGAGCTGGTGGGATACCATCCAGTATGAACCTACCTAATGATATGTTGTCCTTAGCCATAGGTCGCTCGCCTTGAACCACATGTATCTCTACCGCTGTCTGGAAGTCTGAAGCGGTGGTGAATATCTCAGATTTAGAGGTTGGGATAGGAGTGTTCCTAGGAATCATGACGTGAGTAAGTCCACCCGCTACCTCAACTCCCAGGGATAGCGGGGTAACGTCAACTAGGACAACTTCCTTAACCCTACCCTTTATTATAGCAGCCTGGATAGCCGCACCTATAGCCACAGCCTCATCAGGGTTAATATCCTTGCTAGGCTCCTTCCCGAAGAAATTCCTGACAAAGTTCTGGACCATAGGCATCCTAGTAGCTCCACCAACGAGAAGTATCCTATCAATCTGATCAGGCGTTATCTTTGCATCCTCTAGGACCCTCTTACACGGTCCCTCTAACCTCTTCATCAGGTCCTTGGTCATCTCCTCAAACCTAGCTCTGGTTAACCTGAGCTGTAAGTGTTTTGGACCACTCTCGTCAGCCCATATAAAGGGTAGGTTGATTTCAGTCTCAGTCATAGTGGACAGCTCTATCTTCGCCTTCTCCGCAGCTTCCTTCAACCTCTGAAGCGCAGCCCTGTCCTGCCTCAGGTCCACACCATACTGCTTCTTGAACTCCTCAGCCATCCAGTCTATTATTTTCTGGTCCCAATCATCTCCACCGAGATGGTTGTCTCCAGCGGTAGCCTTAACCTGGAAAACTCCCTGTCCAATCTCTAAGAGCGATACGTCAAAGGTTCCTCCACCTAGGTCAAATACTAAGACGGTTAATACCTGATCCTGCTTATCCAGTCCATAAGCTAAAGCAGCAGCTGTCGGCTCGTTTATGATCCTCAGAACGTTTAGCCCAGCTATTATACCAGCGTTCTTAGTAGCGTTCCTCTGAGCATCGTTAAAGTAAGCGGGAACTGTTATAACTGCCTCTGTAACTGGCTCACCTAGGTAAGCCTCTGCATCTCTCTTCAGCTTCTGCAAGATAAAAGCTGAGATCTGCTCAGGGGTAAACTCCTTACCGTCAATCTTAACCTTGTAGTCAGTTCCCATCTTCCTCTTGATGGATACAACAGTTCTCTCCGGATTTAGGATAGCCTGCCTCTTAGCCTGCTCTCCCACTATCACCTGATCATCCTTAAAAGCTACCACTGAGGGGGTAATCCTGCTACCTTCAGCGTTTGGTATCACTATTACCTTATCCTCACTCTCAGCGTAAGCCACAACCGAGTTAGTAGTCCCTAAATCAATACCTACCGCTTTAGCCATAGTCCTCACCTCCAATTAAAGGTATCTCTATAACCAATCTAATTGTTCGATGATAAAGGTGGCAACTCCTTTTTTTTAGTCAATTTCACTAAAAAATTTTTTAGCTTTATTACTGAGATAAATAACTTATCAAAAGTCAATTTATTTTAAACTTCTCCTCACCTTCGTTCATCTCTCAGAAGCATCTCTTAGAGGAGGATAGCTAGAGGGGGTTAAATACCTATCTTGATTATATTTTCCTAAAAAAGGAGGGAGCTATCTTGAATGCAGAAGTAACTGGATTATTAGCTTTAACATCTGCTACGATAGGTTTTTTACATACTATCTCAGGGCCAGATCACTATCTACCCTTTATATTCCTCGCCAAGGTGAACAAGTGGAGTTTAGGAAAGACAGCTCTGATCACAACACTTTGTGGAATAGGGCACGTTTTAAGCTCAATACTGTTAGGGATAATAGCTGTGATAATCGGTATGCCTCTAGCCAAGGTTAAAGCTTTAGAGTCCTTTAGAGGAGAGATAGCTCTGTGGTTTCTAATAGGTTTTGGTTTCGCGTATTTCATCTGGGGTCTTCACTTAGCTCTCAAAAAAAAGGCTCATGATCACTTACACTTAGGAAAAACTGACATCCACCTTCCCGAGGATCAGGAGAATATTGAGGGACTTGCTGATGAAAAGGTTAACATAACTCCCTGGATTTTGTTTATAATCTTCGTACTTGGTCCCTGCGAACCACTTATACCTCTAATAGTTTACCCTATAGGTAAGGGAGATATCTACGGAGCAGTTATAGTATCGGTGATATTCGGAGGGATAACGATATTAACCATGTTAGGGATAGTGCTATCAGCCTACCTAGGTTTATCAAAGATAAAGGTATCAAGTATGAAGAAGATTAACAGGTTCTCACATGCCCTAGCAGGACTAGCCATCTTTATAACAGGTATAGCAGTAAAACTACTAGGATTGTAACTTAATTAATTGAAGGCGGGTGAAGACATTGAGAAAACTTAACTTTTCAGAATCCTTTAAGGTTATATCTAAGATAATAGACACCTTCTTTACCTATCCTTTCAGGGCTAAGGCACTCCTCTTTCTAGGAGCTATCAGCTTACTAACACAAGCGATAAGGCCATTAAACCTCAAAGCGCCTGTTCAGAAAGCACACTCCCTGTCGCTTGTTATACTGATAGTTATCAGCATAGTCATCCTCCTTCTCATAATAGGAATATGGCTATTCAGCTTGCTAGGTAAAGGTGGTATATTACTGTACTTAAAGGACAGGTTTAGGAGTTGGCAGGAAATTCTCAACGAAAAGGAATCGCCAAGCCCTTTCAGGGATGGATTCAGCGGAAGCTGGGAGGAGACAGCAAACTACCTTAGGAGATCTCAGAGGTACTTCACAGATATCCTAATAAAT
>JALUEN010000053.1 GCA_027052755.1 bacterium
GCCTGAGATATAGCATAAGGGATTATGAAGGATATGGATGGAGCTAAAACTATGGGCAAACTTCTAGAGGGGAATTCCTCCAAGCTCTCAAGTTTAAAGAGATCAGCTACCTCTGATAGCTCCTTGAGGTCAATGAGGTCATCGGTCAGATCGCGCCCAGGGCGATAGAAGATGTGTTCCAGTATCTCACTACCCCGTACATGGAACAGTATCATCAGCATATTCCAGCCTCCAAATGAGTAAGTGATCTCCCTGCTATCCCCTCTAATCGTTGATGTGTGAATCAGGTAGGTGAACTCCATATCCACCTTGGTCTCCTTTAGCTCTTTGGAAACTTGCTCTATCAGGGTAGAGGTTATCTTTCTAATCTCATCAGGAGATGGCATAACAGGAGCTTTCACTGACTTAGAAGGTTCTTCAAGCTCAGGATAGGTCCAGGCTACCTTCCTAGCATACGGGAGTAAGTCATCCAAATGCTTTTTCAGGTCTTCCAAAGCCTCTGGGTCAGTAGATCTCAGGTAAACTATCCTTCCCTCCTCAAGGAGGCTCAGCGTAGAGGTGGTGGTTGTGAACTCCTGAAGGTCCTTAAGTTTCCCAGCAGAATATTTTATCCTCAGCCCATCAGTTCGCTTAATTATGTAGCGCTCCATAAGAGACACCTCCATTAAGGCTCAGCTACTATTAAGCTATTATTAGGCTCCTGTTATCAGAACATTCCTTATAAGCAGGTGAGGGCTTCCTGCTGATACAGGCACACTGTTTCCTAACTTACCACAGGTACCGCTGAAGTATTTCAAGTCATTAGCGATAGCCTCAATACTACTTAGAGTTTCAAATATATTTCCTTTAAGCATAGCGTCCCTGTATCTGTCCACCACTCTTCCATCTCTTACCAAAAAGGCTTCAGCGGCAGAGAAAGTAAACTCATCAAATTTAGTAGTCCCTCCCCTAGATCCTTTAAGGTATATTCCGTTGTCTAACATCTTGAAAAGGTCTTCCCTTGTGTACCTACTGGGTTGAATAGTAGTCGTCCTCATCCTCACCAGTGTATTCTTTTGGTAGCTCTCAAGCCTGGAGTTTCCGGTGGGTTTAAAGTCAGGACCGAACTTCTTGGCGCTTTCCCTTGAGTGGAGAAGACCAGAGATTACACCGTTTCTAATGAGGTAAACGTCCTCTGAGATGACGCCTTCATCATCAAATGGCAGGTAGCCTCTGAGTCCCCATCTCCTACCTGTCTCAATCACGTCTAAGTCCCTAGGTCCTACCTCCCTTCCCAGGTAGAACAACTCCCTCAGTTTAGGATCGTCCTCGTGAAAGTCAGCCTCAGAGAGGTGCCCAAATGCCTCGTGAATGAATACACCAGCTAGATACGGGTCAACGATGATATCATATCTCCCTGTCTTTATAGGACCTGATTTCAGGTTTCCCAGCACCCTCACAGCTAAGTCCCTAGAGGCCTTTTCCAGTTTAAAGGGAGCCAAGGGCAAGTTAGTGAAACCCTCATGTGAGTACTGGTGTTCTACCCTACCTGAGAGCTCTCCTCCCACCTCAAACAGGATACTATGTGAGAGCCTCCTCTCCTTAAGGGTTCTTCCCTCAGTGGTGATAACAGCCCTTAAAAGTATCTCCTCTCGCCAGTATATCTCCCTAGTTAAGTTTATCCCTTCTCTCTCTGACTCTTTCCTGATAATCTCATCGTATCTCTTTAAGGTTTCTATCCTATCTCTTAGAGTATAGGGGGGTTCGCCAGAATAGATGAACTCAACCTTCAATGGATCTAGGAGAAAGATATCCCCTTCCCTTCTAGGGAGGCTCTCCAGAAGCTCCTTAGATTCCCTCAGCCCCCTATCAAGCTCCTTTTCAGAGAAGACATCACTAGCGAAGAAACTCCAACGGCCATCTTTGAAGACTTTCAGGTTCCAACCTCTGGTTACGCTATCAGAGATATCCTCAACCTCCCCGTTCTTGAAGTGTATGGCCAAGCTCCTCCTATCCTCAATGTAGAACTGACCATATTTAGCCCAACTTAGATCCAGCTTCTCCTCCATCTTAGATACCCAGTAGTTGAAATCAAAACCCTTACTCATAGCTCTCCCCTCCTAGGCGTAATGATAAATTAGATTTTCACAAGCTAGAGACCTTACCTCTTAATTATGCGTTCCTTAAAACTTCACTCTAGCGAGGAAGTGTTCGAAAAAGATGTGAACAAGCGTTAACATAGGTTTTAGATCCAGGAAATTAACAAAAGTTCTTCTCTTTTGAGAGAAAATCCCCCTATTGCCTTAAGGGGCGTTAGCTTATCCTCTGCTTTTAATGGTTTACAATTTAACTTCTGTTAAAACTTTCAAAAGGAACTTGAAGAATTCTACCTCACTTACTGTTTTCCTTTTTTAAACATAACCGTTATTCATTTTTCGACCACTACCCTAGCGATAAAAGGGTAAATAAAGACTCAGGTAGAAAAGTAGATGAAGCTTAAGAAGGTAAAGAGGTGATTCAACTTGATAGAAGAGTTAAAGAAGCTAGGGATAAAGTACAAAGAGATCTCCTCTCCAGAGAACCCTCTAGTTAAGAAAACATTTAGGCTTCAGAGAAAACGCCAGAGGTACAAGTTAGGCGAGTACTTCATAGATGACGCTAACGTGGTTATAGATGGCATGAGGTTAGGACTTTTTCCAAAGCACCTATTTCTAGCTCCCTCTGATGAGAGGAGCGAGTGGATTAAGGAGATCATTCATCACCTATTAACCCATAAACCAGATACAGAGGTGGTTATAACTAACGACAAGGTAATAAGGAAGCTCTCAACCCTAGAGGAACCTCATCCGGTTATCGGAGTTTATGAGTTAAGCGATACTCCTAAGCTAAGTGAGGTAGAATTGCTAAATTACCTTCCCGCTGTAGGTATATGGGGAATAAAAAACCCAGGAAACTTAGGTACAATTATCCGAGACATGATAGCCTTTGAAATCAAGACTTTAGTTATGATACAGAGCACCGTGGATCCCTATAACCCTAAAGTGATAAGGAGTGCGAGAGAGGGATTCTTCAAGACGAAATTTGTCAGAGCTACTCAAGAGGAGTTTAAGAGTTTTCTAGATGAGTACTCCGATAACTTTAAGCTCCTAACTACTAGTTCAAAAACGGGGAAGGATATTCGCGAGATAAGGGAGAGCTTAGGTAAGTGGTTGCTTCTCCTAGGGAGCGAATCCCAGGGAATCCCAGAGGATATCCTCAAGAGCTCCCACTTAATTGTGAGGATACCTATCTCAGATGAGGTTGAGAGTTTAAACGTAGCTTCAGCTGGAGCGATAACACTGTTCTGGTTAACCAGGATCGCTATTTAGAGCTTTCCCTCAGAAAGTCTAGGATCTCCTTCAGGTCTGGGACCTCCCTTATGGGGTAAACCTTTACAAAGATCACCTTTCCCTCCTCATCTAGGATCACGTTAGCTCTCTCAGAAAAACCGTCTTTTTCCCTAAATATTCCTAGTTTCATAGCCAGCGCTCCATGAGGCCAGAAATCAGCTAACATCCTCAGCTTCTCTATCCCCAAACTCTCAGCCCATGCTTTCTTAGAAAACGTGGAGTCAACGCTAATGCCAACAGGTAAGGTGTTGAGCTCCTGGAATTCCTCATAGTGTTTTTCAAGGTCCTTCATCTGCTGAGCGCACACAGGTGTCCATGCCAGTGGGTGGAATGACAGGAGAACCTTCTTACCCCTGTGCTCAGAGAGCTTAAATGGGTTTCCATTCTGATCAAGAAGCTGAAAGTCTTCTACCTTCGCACCTATCCCTATAGGATTAGACATCCTTAATCCCTCCTCTTCATTTAAAGTCAGCTTAAACTAAAGGTCAAAGTCTTTACCTTCTCCAATCTCTCTGAGGAGCTCATTCTATCCTTAAATGGGTTGTGATCGCCATATAGTAGCTCATGGAAGGTAGGACTAGAGGTTCTGTATATCACCCCAATAGGGATTCCCTCCTCCTTAAACTCCGCTAACTTAAGAGCCTCCTCTAAGCTCTCCGCTTCCCGCTCTAGCTCCCTAACAAGTTTGTTATAGATTGGGTAGGTATTGTTGAAGGTAACACATGGCTGAAGCACATCAACGAACGAGAAGCCTTTGTGAAGGATAGCTTCCACGAATATGTCTCTCAAGAGGTTTATCCTCCCTGAGTATCCCCTAGCGACAAAAGTGCTTCCCACTTGGAGGGCTAACTTAACAGGGTTG
The DNA here is from genome assembly GCA_027052755.1 of bacterium. Classification (GTDB taxonomy): domain Bacteria; phylum DRYD01; class DRYD01; order DRYD01; family JALUEN01; genus JALUEN01. The sequence continues at coordinate 4,231 of JALUEN010000053.1, forward strand.
AATGGCTCTTCTATCGTTCCTTTAGGACTAGAGGGGCTCCTAAACCCCCTTGGGCTGAGTGGTGAGTACTGACCTGTAGTGAGAGCGTAAACCCCGTTATCGTGGGTTATAACTGTTATATCTATATTCCTCTTCGCTGCGAAGATGAGATGCTCTAATCCCTCTCCAAAGGCATCACCATCGCCTACAAAAGCTACTACCTTTAGATCAGGATTTGCTAATTTTATACCTTCAGCAGTAGCTATAGCTCTGCCATGTAGAGAGTATAAACCGCTAAGGTTGAGGTAATCAAAGATCTTTCCATGACAACCTATACCTGCTGTTATCACGATCCTCTCCCTACCGATACCTCTCTTCTCCAATTCTAGTACAGCGTTCTTAAAAGCGTTTAGGATAGCAAAGTTTCCACATCCTGGACACCATGTATTTTCCGCGTAAGTTATAAGCGAATCCTTGAAGTTAGCCTTTTTATCCATATTACATAACCCTCCTTAACTCCTGAGCTAACTCTACAGGCTCAAAAGGCCTCCCATCATAACGATTGATCAAGTGATGAACTTTTAGAGAGGTTTTCTCCTGAATAAGCCTCGCAAACAGCCCCGTAGAAGATTCCTCAACCACCACTACTTTAGAGAATCTTCCACCTGAGATTAGCTTCTCAAACTCCCACAGTGGGAATGGTTCCAGGTAAATTGGCTGGGCTACAGCTAGAGGTAATCCCAAGTATTTCAGGCTCTCAAGAACACTCATGGTAGTGGATCCGTAGGTAACCACCAGAAGGTCATGCTCAGAATCTGAGTTAAAGAGGTTCAAGGTTCGGATACCTTTCAAGTACTCCACGAGGTTCTCTCCCTTTCTCCTCCTCTTATCGGCCACGGATTTTATCATCTCTGGATCCTCGGTTGTTACACCGTACTCGTCGTGTTCGTAGCTATTCCACTTGATCACCTCTCTACTTGGGGGAAAGGCTAGAGGTGATATACCGGAATCAGTTAACTTGTATCTCTTGTAAATCTCTCCAGGCTTAGGGTGATAGATCTCCACCTGGTGTTTTGAGATGATATCTGAAACCTTTTCAAAGTCAAGCTCTACAGTCTTCCTGCTCTCTGAGAGGTGCTTCTCGGTCAAGAGAATAGCGGGGGTCTGAAACTTCCAAGCTAGTTGAAGCAGTTCAGCAGCCAGGTAGAAAGCCTCCTCCATAGTACCTGGGGAAGCCACTATCCTAGAAAACTCTCCATGTCCTTGGTATATAGCGAAGATAATATCTCCCTTAAATGTATAATTTGGTACACCTGTTGAA
>JALUEN010000054.1 GCA_027052755.1 bacterium
CCCCCTATAACGTACAGAGCTTTCGTTTTCTCAGGAAGCTTAGCTGAGAAGATCAGGAGGGAGAAGAAACTGAACAGGAGGATTATGATAACCCTTATCAGGGTTAACCAATATCTCCTATCCTCCTGAAGGATCTGTAGAGCTTTCTTATCCAGATTGAGTACCTTCTTGTAAGTCTTCTCAAAGGCGAAGGGAATACATATAACTAGCGTCCAGTAGATAACGTAGAGGTAAGCTATGACTATTAAAACTGACCAGAGTTTAAGGTGATCCAAGTTTACCTTCCCTCCTTTAGGAACTCTGAGTATCAGTTATTCGTGGGGAAGAAGAGTTTACTCTCCATTCTAAGCTCGCTTTCATCTACTAATATTCTGAAACCACATATTATGCAAGCGTACTCTCTTAGGTTCTCAGGGAGCTCCCAGTTATACTCCTCATACAGTATCCCCCCACATCTAGGACATCTTAGCTTTCGTTTTTCGTAAGTTCTGCTATAGGAGATCCACAACTCCTCATCTCTTTCCTTATCTCTTTCCTTATCCACTAGGGGTCACCTCTCTCGGTATGTCGGGTATTTGTTTTTTAAGTAACGCTCTATGAGATCACAGATTAGATGGATAATTAGGGTATGAGCTTCCTGGACTCTAGCTGTCCTATAAGAGGGAACTATTAGTTCAATATCAGCTAAGCCCTTAGCTTTTCCTCCACCTTTGCCTAGTAAAGATATTGTTTTTATCCCTAGGCTCCTCGCTCTCTCCAATGCCTTTAAAATGTTTGGGGAATTACCGCTTGTAGATATAGCTATCAGGAGATCTCCAGGTGAGCCTAAGGCCTCCAGCTGTCTGGCGAATAAGTTCTCATAGCCGTAATCGTTGGATAGAGCTGTCAAGACAGAGGTATCCGTGGTTAAAGCTATTGCTGGGAAACCCTTAACATCTCTACTCTCAAATGCTCCCACGATCTCTGCAGCTAAGTGCTGACTATCAGCTGCAGAACCTCCGTTCCCTGCTATGAGTACCTTATTCCCTGAGCTTAGGACTTGGAATATCAGGTTAGAAACTTGATATATCCTCTCAAGAAGTTCTCTATCTTCTGAGATCAGTTTAAGGGTTTGAAGAGCTTCTGAGAGGTTTTTCTCTATGAGCGCTAGGGACTCTTCATGAGGTAAGTTTAGAGGTTGAGTTTCCCTAATATCGCTCAATCTCATATCACCTCATCTCATATCTCGTTGAGGACTATTACTTGATAGTAGTTTTATAGCTTCCCTAGCAGCTATCCTCTCTGTTTCCTTCAGAGTACTTCCAGTAACTTCTGCTAACTTCTTGCCCTTTAGATATATACTTACCTTAAACTTACCATCACTTAGCCTCTCTGAGATGTAGCTAGGAAGTTCCTTATACTCCCTCTGGGTATATTCCTGAAGTAAGCCTTTCCAGTTAACTTTGTAGAACTCTAACTCATACTCGTGTATTACATCGCTTAGTTTTTCCCTGAAGAACTTCCTCACCCTGTCTAACCCTTTGTCTAAGTATATAGCTCCTATTATAGCCTCAAAGAGGTTAGCTAAGATCCTCCTTGAGGGTTTTCCAAGGAATAGTCCGAATTTGTCTAATTGAAGCTTTCTCGCGAAAAAGGCAAGAGCTTCATTGTTAACTAGTGAAGCCCTCATCTTAGATAAATTGCCCTCATCGTAAGCACTGTACTTCTTCAATATATCTTCAGTTATAAGTAAGTTAAAGACGGCATCTCCTAAGAACTCTAAAGTTTCGTTATTGGGAACCTTTTTAGCTGATGCCCATGAGCTATGAGATATAGCGTTAAATAGGACTTGGTTGCTGATATCTTCTAAACCTAATCTAGTTTTCAGCTCACCTATTACTTCCTCTAGATCTCTTTCTAGTTCTTTCCCCTTCATTCTCCTTATCCTTAACTGAGGTCCCTATGAGTTACTTCAACTGAAAGGCTCTTCCCCCTCAATATCTTCGCTATGTTCTCAACCACACCTACAGACCTATGCTTTCCACCAGTGCACCCGAAAGCGATAGTTAATGAGCTTTTTCCCTGTCTTGAGAAGCCTTTTATTAAGATGTCTAGCATCTTTAAAGTGTTCTCTATAAAGGTGTTGTAAAGTTCATCGCTCTGGATGTACCTCTGAACCTCCTCTGAGGTGCCAGGTAGATCCGCTAGCTCAGGTACGTAGTGAGGGTTTTTTAAGAACCTGAGGTCAAGAACTAGTTCAGCATCTAGAGGAATTCCATTTCTGTAACTGAAAGATATTAGCCTAACCTTAAACTTAGGGTGCTGGCTGATTATATCCTGGAGTTTTACCCTCAACTCCCATGGAGAAGTGTTAGAGGTATCTATAGTGTAATCAGCTAACTCTGCTAAGTTAGCCATTAGACGCTTCTCTAAAGTTATTCCCTTTAATATATCATCTCCCGTAAGTGGGTGAGATCTCCTAGTAGCTTTAAATCTCCTGATAACCACTTCATCTCTAGCAGTGAGAAAGATAACCTTTAACCCTAGATTTTTTAATTTTTTAACGTAATCAGCTAACGTATAGGTGTTAAAATCAAGAAATTCCTTAGATCTTATATCTAAGACTATGGCTATTCTATAAGTACGAACTCTCTGAGCAAGCTCTATAAATGGTTCCAGGAGCTGTGGTGGGATATTATCTACGCAGAAGAAACCGAAGTCCTCCAAATTTTTCAGAGCAGTCGTCTTACCTGCTCCAGATATCCCTGTGATCAGCAGGGCGTTTTTCAGCGCGCTTTTCTCGTTTTCCCCTGACAAGATCACTGACACCTCCAAATAGTTGAGCTAGTGAGAAAAGACTTTAACTACTAAAACAGCGTATATTAGAGCTATCCAGAGGATCGTCCAGTACTCTGTTTTCAGCACTATATCTAGATCAAATTCACCTTTCCTGAGGGGGTAGGGCTTTAATTTCCACCACCACTTAGGGACATTTCTCTTATACTCCATATACTCGCTACCAAAAACCTCTTCTAAATATCTTTCCTCATGAGGAATAACTAGAATCCAGTATAATATAATGTAGATTAGAGCAACGATAAGTAACATGATCAGCCTTAAGCTAATTGGGTCATTTCCGAAAGCACCCCAGGTTAACCCTAAACCTGTTAGGGTATTACCCCAGTACAGTGGATTCCTAGTGTAGCTATAGGGACCTGCAGTGACTAATATCTTTGTTGATGTCTCCTCACCCCTACTCGCTCCACCTATATAACCTAAACCCCATATCCTTATCCCTTCACCTAAGATCACTAATGGCAGGGACTCTAAAATGGATCGGGCTGACGGATCAGCAAAGATTAGTATAAGTAGCGCTACTGAAGCCATCACAGCTGCCCTGTATTTGAAGGCAAGGGCTTGTACTCTCTCTAGAATTTTTCCCATATTCCTTTCACCTTTCAGTTTTTGAGGATTTTAATTACCGAGTAGCTAGAAAGATAAGCACAGACAGTATCATCAAGAGAACTACTGCTGTGATGATGAATATCCCCCAACTTAGTAAGGTGTTGCTAGCTCCCTCCTGAGAAGCAACCTTTTTAGGAGATGAAGGGTTTTCTCCTGTATCTGCTGTAGCTAAAGCTGCCTCTATATCTCCAGTGTGATCATAATCAATATCAGGATCGTAGCTATCAAATCCACCGAACTCCCCGTACATCCCTTCTCACCTCATCAGTGATCCCTATTATATACAAAGTGAGCTAAGCTAGCTAACAGCTGGGAGGACCTTAGATCGCTAAGGGCTCTCACTGTTTTCTCTAGAAAGAGCTTAGCTAGCTTCCTAGAGCCCTCCTCTCCTAAGATTAGATAGTATCCATCCTTATCAAGGATATCATCGGTTATCTGAAATAGCTGACCTAACCAGTAGCCGTAAGCAGTCAATCTATATACTAGCTTAAAGGTTGCGCCTAGAAGTAGAGGAGGAATCTGCAGGGATGCTATTATTAAGCCAGCGGTTTTAGCTGTCTCAACCCGTTTCAAGGTGTCTAGTGGAATATTTTCCTTCTTCTCTGTCCCTTTCTTAGAGAGCTCTAGATCTATGTCTTCCCACTGCCCACCTATAAGGTACTCCTCTCCAGATTTCCTAGCTAAAATCTCTACTGCTCTGAGAACTCTATCAGGGGGAAAATCCTTAACTTTGGAAGCTATTCTGAAAGCTAAGGTTAGCATCTCATCACCTAAAAGTATAGCTTTACCCTCTCCATAAACCTTATGTGGTGTTAGTTTCCCACGGCGGTAATCGTCATTATCCATAGCTGGTAGGTCATCATGAACTAAGGAATAGTTGTGGATTAGCTCTATCGCAGCTGCGAAGGGGAGAAATGGTTTAAATCTAACGGGAAAGCCTAAGTTCACCTGGGAGATTTGAGCAGATAGTAAAAGCAGGTAAGGTCTTATCCTCTTACCTCCGGGGAACAGGACGTATTTAATTGCCTCCTTAAGCTCTGCAGGGGCTCTCAAGCTATCCACTAGTTCTCTTAAGTAATCATCTACTAGCTTCACCTTCTCCTTCCAATCAGCTAACAGCTCTTTCTCATTGTAGCTGAGAAGTATTTCGCTCATAGTTAGCTTATCACCACCAGTACTGCTGGGTTACCGTAAATAGTAGTGATAAGAGGAAGAAAGCTATAGCTAGCTTAGATGTTAAGTTCTCAAAGAACTCCTCTTTAGATAGCTTTCCACCTCTTGTAGAGGGAGAGGCCATCGGCCCTCCACCTATTAACCCGGATAACCCTTCCTTCCTCGTTACATGCGAAGCCATTAAAACTATCAATCCAAAGGAGACTAAGAAGTAGGCTACTAGTAGTAAAATCCTTATGAACTTTCCCAGATCCATGTAAATCTCCCCCTAATTGAGGTTGATAAATTTCTAGGTACTACTTCTAGAAAAGGGGAGGACTTCCTCTGTTAAGATCTAATTAATAGGAGGGGAAGGGAAGCGAGGCTAGAATATAATACAGGGAGCCCACGTAGCTCAGAGGCAGAGCGCATCCTTGGTAAGGATGAGGTCACCGGTTCGACCCCGGTCGTGGGCTCTCTTTTCTCTTTTTTAGTCCTCAGAATCCATTACGGAAGGAGCGAAGCGTTATGGAGAGCTTGGAAAAAGCTGTTTGGATGTGGCTAGGAGGAGAAGTTGATTTAGAGGAACCTCTTCAAGCTTACCAGCTCTTTAAACCAGAAGCTTTTCTGCTCTTAGACGGGGGCTTGACCAATTTCTGGAACTGCTATGAGTTCTTGAAGGAAAGGGATGATAGATGTTTAAGGGAGCTTACATCTATAGAGGTTTTCTTTCTCGGGGATATGGACACCACTGAAGTACCTCTCCAGAACCTTCAGGGGATATTTAAGCGAGTGGAAGCCGTTGTTTATCCCGAGGAGAAGGATCAGCTGGACTTGGAAATAGGCTTGGAGTTCCTTGAGAGGTTTTTCTTAGAAAAAACCCTCTTAGTCTTCGGAGCCTTCTCCATGACCAGACCAGATATGGTG
>JALUEN010000055.1 GCA_027052755.1 bacterium
CTACACTCCAGAACAGAGTCCAGGAGCTGGGGAAGAAGAAGGCATCTCTAGAAACCTCCTGGAGGAACGAGAGAGCTCAGCTGGAAGCTCAGAGGAACCAGCTTCTTCAGGAGAAGAACTCTAACCTCCAGATGATGAACTCCATATTATCAGATCCAGGTTTAGCTTCCATGATGGGGAACTTTAATAACTACTTCAACTATCTGAAGAACTCACAGCTTCAGCTTATGAACATGATTGACTCCGCTTACTCACCTAGGTTGAATAACATGAGGAATCAACTCGCTACGCTTGATAACCAGATAGCCCAGCTGAGACAGAAGCTAGCCTCTACCACTGATCCCAAGGAGAGGGAGAAGATCCAACAGCAGATAAACAATCTGAACACACAGAGATCTCAGCTTAGCCAACTCTACAACCAAACTATGAACGAGTGGTACACTAAGAAGAATGAGAACCTACAGAACTACATGAATATCCTCAAGGAGCAACAGAATCAGACGCTTCAGATGTGGCAGATGATCAACGAGGCTAGGAGAGAGGCAGAGACGATAATAATCTCCGATATGATGGCAGAGATGAAACACAGACAGGAGATCTTCAAGATGATCCACGATACGATGGTGTCCATAAGACAAATGTGGATGGACTCCATGGCTAAGGAGATGCAGTACCAGGAAGCTTACGCTCAAACTATGGCTGCTGTACTGGGAGCTACTTGGGGAGGGTAATTAGAGTTCCTAGCTTAGAGCTTCTTGGGAGTTCTTGAAAGCTTAAGCAGTAATTGAAGGAAGCTCAAGTAGAGGCTGAATTGGTATAAGTGCTTAACCTTAACAGCTTTAAACGGTTATCGGTTATATTACCCCTTAAGAACAAAGGGATACCTAGTATTATATAAGGCAGCAAAGAGGTTCTCTTTAAAGGAAGGGGAGTTTAGCGGTTTTGGACACGCTCCTATTAAGGGTGGATTAGCAATTTGATAGAGCAGAGTGTCGGTTACCTACTTTTAGGCTCTAGTTTAACTACCACGACTTTCTGTGAGAACTCGCTGAACAACTCTATCACTATTTCCTCGCCAGGCCTCTTGGACGCTAAGATCATCTTGTACTTTGAGATGGAGTCTATGACCTGATCATCTATCTTAACGATGATATCTCCGGGTTTTATACCAGCTTTCGCTGCAGGACTTCCTGGAAATACGTTTCTGACATACACCCCGTAGTTTACCGGTAGGCTGTACCTCTCCGCTATGTAAGGCGTTACCTCTACAGGTTCTATCCCTAACCACGCCCTGGTAACGATCATCTTTCTCCTCTCCATTAACTTCTTCGCTATGTATTTAGCTGTGTTGGAGGGTATAGCGAAGCTTAAGCCCTCTGCCTCAGTCCTGCCTTTTCCCCTGTAAACTATCGTATTAATGCCAACTACTTCCCCTAAGGTGTTGATCAGTGGACCTCCTGAGTTGCCCTTGTTTATAGCCGCATCCGTCTGAATGAGGTTACGGTATATCCTCCTCCCTATCTTCATCTGTCTGTGGAGTCCGCTGACCACTCCAGCGGTTACCGTCCACCCGAAGCTCAGCGGATTACCTATTGCTATCACGGTTTGTCCCAGCTTAAGCTCATCAGAGTTTCCGAACTTAGCAGGTGTTAACCTCTCCTTGGCCTCTATCTTCAGGACAGCGATATCATATTTATGTGAGAAGTTTACCAGGATACCTGTGTACTTGTTACCGTTATACAGGGTTACGACGATATTCTCCGCTGTCTCAACTACGTGGGAGTTGGTGATTATGTAACCGTTCTCGGTGAATATCACACCACTTCCTAATCCTTTCTTAGGGTTGCTGATAGACCCTTTGTAGGTATCTATCCTTACTACAGAGGGCTTTACCTTGTTTACCGCGTCTATAACTGCTAGCTCGTGCTGAGTTAGGGTTATCTTGGCTGATACCTTCGCTACTTGCCAGGATATGATGACGTTGGTTAGAGTTAAGACCAGGAAAAAAGCTATCCATTTAGCTCCTCTCAAGATCTCTTCCCTCCTTTTTTAGTCTAACAGCCTGAGGATTGAGTTAGTTTTTCTCCCTGCAGTGGATAGACAGGAATCTCTTCAAGCTCCTATCGTAGGTTCTCTCCACCTCTGGGGGAAAGAAACAAGCTGGTAGCTCACCGAAGGATAGATGGTACCTGAGGCACTCACAGCAGTAGCCTTTCTTTGAGCAAGGTTCATAGGTGCAAGGGCAGTTCCTCAAGTTCTCCTCATAATTTGGACACCCTTTAGGCATAACATACACCTCCTTTAGCTCTCTACTCATGATGATATGAACTTCTTCACGCTCTCAAACATACTTCTGTAGTGACTACCAGACCAGTAAATTCTACCGCATCCCGGACATATCCACAGCTCTCTCCAAGTTCCCCTCAGGTATCTCAACTTCACATGTTCAGGTAATAGATCAAGATAATCCTGCCAGTTCACTTTTTTTAGAGGCAGGTTGCAGACTGTACATCTTGTTAAAGTTAAGTGCCATGGTGTTTCTAAACCTAGGTCCTTAAGCTTCTCTAGCAGAAGCTCTTGATTCCTCTCTCGCGATAGGATTATCTTGATATTTTTATACCTCTTCGTCTCCTTGGATATCCTGTAGGTCTGCTTAGATGTTGTTACCACAACTCTGTCCTCTCTTAACGCTTTATCAAGAAAATCCGTAACTCTCTCACCATCTCTTCTCAGGTAAGTGTCTACCCCAAGTATGAGGAGTTTTCTAGCAAGGCGAGCTAAGTTCTTGTCAACAGCTAGCTTCCAAATCATAGCTCACAACTCGCTGGGGGCTATCACAACCATCTTTTCTCCTTCATCCAGTAAATGAAGATTATCGCTGCTAGGAACATTGATATAATTGAGCCCCAACATAAATAGGTGTTATCCCATGGAATAGCGTGAAAGTTCATACCGAAGAAGCCAGTTATAAAAGTTATCGGAGCGAAGATAGCGGTTATGATGGCTAGGTACTTCATCACATCCTGAAGTACCAGGTTGACGCTGGAGCTGTACACGGTGAGAATGTTATTGGAGGATTCTTTGATGTACTCTAGCTTTCGCCTTAACCTGTAAGCGTTGTCAACTATATCGGTGAAGTAAACTCTAACATCCTCTGAGAGCAGATCCCCCATCTTGGATAAGTACTCATCAAATTGGTGAAGGTAGATGTTTGAGAACTTCTCTAGGGTTATAACGTTACGCCTGAGCTCAAAGAACTTCTTTAGGAAATCCTGTCCGACTCTAGCTCCCTCTAACGAGTAATAGACTGCTTCCTCTAAGGTATCTAGCTGATCCTCCATAATCTCAACTAGAGGTGAGTAGGAGTCAAACGTAGCCTCAAACAAGGTGTAGTATATGTAATCAGGTCCTTGTTGAGATAGCTCTACTTTAAAATCCCTGTCAACGAATAGATCATCTATTATGTCAACCTCTAGGGGATGTAGAGATATGATGAAGTGTTTGGACAGGTAGATGTAGATATCCTTAAACTCAACCTCCCCGTTGGGGTCTTCATAAGCTAAGTTAAGAGTGGTAAACGAGTAGCTATCGTATAGCTCTATCTTAGGTCTCTGGTTACGTCTCAAGCAGTCCTCTAGGGTAAGCGGGTGTAGGTTAAAATGTCGCCCAAGCCATCTTAAATCATCCTCATCATAATCTGATATATCAATCCAGAACTGACTATATTTTATCATATCCGAGTACTTCTGAAAGTCCTCCTTACTGGTTCCTGTTATGATTATATTACCTCTGGTATCCCACATTAAGAACTTGAACTTCATAGCTTTCCTCCTGATCTCATCAGTTCTCGTTCAGCTTTTAATCTGGAGTTGGATCTTGGTGGCTTTCAACACGTTCTCCAGGAGGCTTAATGTTGTTAGAGGCCCTACTCCTCCCTTAACTGGAGTAACGAGGCTAGCTACCTCTATTACGCTCTCTAGGTGAACGTCTCCAACTAATCGCCCGTTTACCGAGTTTACCCCTAAGTCAATCACTATGGCTCCTTCCTTAATGTGTTCTTCTCTTATGAACTCAGGTTTCCCTACGGCTGATACTAATATGTCCGCTTCTCTGGATAGAGCTGTTAGATCTATAGTCCTACTATGAGCTATTGTTACAGTAGCGTTCTCACTTAGAAGCATGAGAGCAAGAGGCCTCCCTACGTTGAGGGAGCGCCCTATCACAACTACTCTCTTCCCCTCAAGCGGGATGTCCCAACCTCTTAGGAGTTTCATTACCCCTTCTGGTGTTGGAGGCGTGAAGCGAGGATGCCCTGAGAAGAGCAAGCCCATGTTCTCCAGGGATATACACTCTATATCTTTAAGTGGAGGTATCCTATGAGGAATTTCTCTTATTAGCTCATCGGGTAGTGGCTTTAGTATTAAGATCCCATTTACGTTCTCAGAGCTGGAAAGTTTATCTAAAGTCTCTAGGAGCTCTCTAGATGAACTACTAGAGTTGTGAATAACCTCAATTCCTATAGACTTAGCTTTTCTCCTTATAGATTTCAGATACGACTCAAGTCCAGCAGATGATTCCTCATCAGCTAAGCTTAGAATCGCTAAGGTGGGAGTTATCCCTAGTTCCTTCAGCGAGCTCGTATCTCTTCTTAACTTATCCTCTAGAGTTTTGGCTATCTCTTTGGAGATCATCAGTTTCCCCCTCATGGTCCCACATCCTTTACCCTGATTTAGAGCTTCAGTGAATCCTAGAAAAAATTTAAAGGGGGAAGGGGTTCTACCCTTCCCCCTGAGAGTTTACCTTAGTCTAGAGTGATTATGGATATAGACCTCTTAGGACCATTGCCTTGGCTACCCTGGAGACAGCTATCATGTAGGCAGCCATCCTGAGGTCAACGTTCTCCTTCTTGGAGAGCTCCCATACCTTGTTGAACGCCGTGGTCATGACGTTCTTGAGCTTGGTGTTGACCTCTTCCTCAGTCCAGAAGTAGGACTGTATGTCCTGGACCCACTCAAAGTAGGATACGGTAACTCCTCCAGCGTTAGCTACTATGTCAGGAATTACGTAGGTACCTTTGCTCCACAGGATCTTGTCAGCTTCAGGTGTTGTAGGACCGTTTGCAGCCTCAGCTATTATCTTAGCCTTGATCCTAGGAGCGTTAGCATCAGTTATCACACCCTCAAGAGCAGCTGGTATTAGTACGTCAACGTCCAGCTCTAACAGGTCCTCGTTGCTTATCTTCTCAGCTTTAGGATCTACATCTAAGTACTGGAGAACTGAACCCTTCTTGCCATCCTTGGGGTACTTGATCTCTATGGCCTTGGGGATGTCAAGACCCTCTGGGTTGAAGACTCCACCACTGGAGTCAGAGATAGCTACCACCTTGGCACCCATCTCGTGGAGGAGTTTAGCTGCTACGTGCCCAGCGTTTCCAAAACCTTGTATAGCTACCTTGACCTCGTTTGGCTTCATTCCTAGCTTGTTCATCAGCTCTAGGAC
>JALUEN010000056.1:0-745 GCA_027052755.1 bacterium
TTCACCTTATCAACCTGCATTATTAACCCCTCCCTCACTTTTCAATATAATTATTTTCAGCTCTGGCTAGATTTTAAAGTGGGATATTCGTAACAATAAAGTTAAAAATTGAGCAGTCTTGAGTTACTATTTTAAGCCTGAGGAAATAGGTGGTTTGATCTGAATCTCTGAAAACTTTGAAGGAACTTTTATGAGAGTATAGAATAGGAGAATAGGAAAATGTTGTGGCCCCATCGTCTAGCCCGGCCTAGGACGCGGGCCTCTCAAGCCCGAAACAGGGGTTCAAATCCCCTTGGGGCCACCATATAAGAGACCTCATACATCTAAAAATCCTAGGAACCTTAGCAGGTGGAAGAGACAACTGAGAACTTAATGATTTTTACACCTTTTTAGTGGTTCTAAATTCTATATATTTGGGAAGAGAGGGCACATCGGATCCCTTGAGGTTAGCTTACCTTTCAGCTTAAAAGCTCTGTACCTACAGCCTCCACGACATGTGGAGAAGTACTCGCAGGTTTTACACCTCTCATCAAAGCTCTCTATCTCCCTTAACCTCCTGAAGGGTTCAGAGGATCTCCAGGCTTCTAGAAGGGATACCTCAGGATATCTCCCAGCTAGGAAATCCTCGCTGGAACTGAAACATGGGCCAGGATATATCTCCCCATTAGGAGCTACAAACATCCACTGTCTGCCACAGGGACATCCAAAACCTTCGTAGATTAGCTTCTCGTTGAAGGGATTAGGT
>JALUEN010000056.1:755-4433 GCA_027052755.1 bacterium
CTAAGAGGTCAATTGTGAGAAAGGTGTTCTCCTGCTGGCGTCTCAGCGCTTCTACAATGCTCATTATCTCCTTAGGAGGTATCAGTTGATCTATCTCACCAGTTAGCGGAAACTTAAAGATGATTCCTTGAAATCCGTTATTCTCTCCGAACCTGATAAATGATGGAAGCTCAGATACATTATATAATGTTAGGTACACCTCCATGAGAATAGTTGCTTCTCTGAAGATCTCCTTGATCTTCCCAAGGTTCCTTATCACTCTGTTTAAGTGTGGTTTTCCCATGGTGATTTGATAAGTTTTCTCTGAAACCCCATCTATCCTCACGTGGATCTCCTTAACTCTCTCTGCTCCTTCTTTAGATACGTAGCTCAAGCTGCTAGAGAGGCTAGAAGCAGTAGTAGTGATTATCACCTTAATTTTTCTCTTAAAGGCTCTCTCCAATATATAGGGAAATATCTTGCTCTGAAGCGGATCTAGCAGGATGTGTAGTTTGTACGTACCCATATCTACTATCTCATCAATTAACTTTCCCCAGGCGTCTATGCTTAGCGGTTTCAGCTTACCCTTTCTGGAGAAGAACTCAGCTAGCTCGTCAAACTTAGGTATAGAATCCAGCTTATCGGATATTGATATCTTCAGAGTGGTTGGTGCAGAGAGGTGGGTATTATCCTTGGGGAAGTAGAGTTGATCTATGAACTCTCCCTTGAACTTACCATCAGGTCCTATTAAATCTAGGCTCTGACAGAGCTTGAGAAAGGTGTGGAAACTTGTATAGCTCATCTGACTAGCTAATATGTTCTCAAAGACTTTCTCTGCCTCTATGGTCCTAGATTCGTCAAATAGGATAGTAGCAGTGAGGTCAAATGCCATGTAGTCCTCTATCTCAAAATCATATATCAAACTACCGAACTGCTCTCTCCTAACCTTATACCTGGGAACTCCTGAGCTCTCAGTTGCAGCTCTCTCCTCTAGGAGCTTCTTGAGGTGGCTATCTGAGTTCTTAGGAGACACTCTATCTTCCTCCTTAGGGCTTGATAAAAGCCTCCTTCTTAATATGTTTTAGCTCTTCCTCTGATTCTCCTTTTTCATACGCCTCTCATGTGATAACCTCTCAGTTAAGGGGCATGAGGTAAATTGAGGTAATTATCATGTAAGCGCTATAGGCGATTGTTAAGCCTGTGGATACTAAAACTAAAACGATTACGATCAGGGAAAAAGCCCGGGTAAAGGTCCTCAAGGAGGATAATCCTGCTTCCCTGTACTCATCCCCTAACGTTATAAGGGCGCTATCTAGCTCACCTATATCCTTCCCTGAGGATATTAAAGCTTTCGCTCGTGGGTCCCTCAGAAGTTCAGCTAGATCTTCGGGAGAATTCAGGGACTTAGGTAGGGAGGAGTCTAACCTCTTGACTAGGCTGATACTTGAGTCCCAGGTCAGACCAGCGGATAGTAGAAGCCCTAGTGTTTTCAATATCCTACTTAGCGCTAGTTTTCTTAAGCCAGGGAACGTGAGAAAACGAAGCCTGTCTAAATTCCTGTAGGATAATATTAGGAACACAATCCAGGTAGCAATCAGTGAGAGAGAGATTAGGGGAGGAACCCATACGGGGAGTTGAGCGATCTTACCCAGCAGTCCTAGTTTGCATATACTAATATCGCCCGTACTAGTGATAGCGTTAACCGCATATCGTACGATAAGCCACAATACCGACATCCCTATGGAGAAAAAGATGAAGATCAGGGTAGGGTAAACCATAGCTCCTATAAACTCCCTCTTGATTTTCAACAGTTCCTTAACTTCCTCTATCTCATTGTCTAACATCTCAACGAGCCTGCCAGTGGTAGAACCTGCTGATAATATAGCTAAGAAGGTTGGGGGAAAGTCCTTCTCATCTTTAAAACACTCAATTAAGGAGGAGTTCTGGGATAGTTTTTGAGTAACTCTAGAGAAAATGTCTTTTAATTTTTTAGGTATCTTAGGGTCCTCAGATAACTTCTGGAAGGTAACTAGGAGACTAGCTCCACTTTTTAAGGTATCTCTTAAAACTTCTAGCAGGGTTAGGTAGCTCCTATCACCTATCACCCTTCATCCCCTCTTCTCTTATCTCTCACTGATGCCTAGGAACTTGAGGATCCTGAGATATACCTTTAACCTGTTCTGAAACTTACCTACTCCGTGGCCCTCATCTTCAAATATCATCGCTTCTACTGGTTTATTTAGTTCCTTTAACCTGTTAACTATCTTGTAAGCTTGTTCTACGGGTACCCTTGGATCGTTCTTCCCATGTATTACTAAGAGCGGTGCCTTTATGCGCTCAGCGTGATAGTAAGGGGATACCTCTATGAGGAATTCCCTGTCCTTTTCTGGATCACCGTACTCGCTTATTCTGAGCTTTCTCCTCCATGGACCTGTTTTCTCCAGAAAACTTATCATATCTGATATCCCAACCACCTCTATACCAGCTCTCCAAGCATCAGGCCAGAAGGTTAGCTCTGCCATCACCATGTATCCACCGTAACTCCCACCGTAAGCGTATATTCTGTCCTTATCAATAAAATCTAAGCTCCTCACGTATAGGTTGGCCCAGTAACCATCTTTAAGTGAAACCCATCTGTTTCTCACGTTGTCGGCTTCTAGCCATGACTTACCGTAACCACTAGATCCTCTTATATTAGGTCTGAGGACGGCGAAACCGAGGCTGGTCATTAGCTGAGCGAAAGTGCTGAAATTAGGCCTGGCTTGCCCTTCCGGTCCACCGTGATACCATATAATACATGGCACTTTCCCCTTGATCTCCTTAGGGAGGTACAGGAATGCGGGAATCTTCTCACCGTCAAAACTCTTATAGAAAACCAGCTTAGGCTCAATGAAGTCACTCTCAGTAAATCCGTTTAAATTTGGCTTCACAGTTAGCATGAGTTTCCCTTTGTTGAGATCATAGAGGTATATACTAGCTGGATAGGTACTCCTTGATAGGTTTATAGCTAAGTATCTACTATCTCTTGAGAACTCAAGGGAATAAATAACCCCTTTAGGGACTGGTATGAGCTCTCTCTTAGAGGTCAGCCTATCTATCAGGTATAGCTTGCTGTAGCCGTTCCAGTTAAGGGAGATAGCGATGAACCTGCCATCGGGTGATACCTTTAGCTCCTCAACGTTTTTTAGATCACTATATACTTTCTTCCACTTACCGGTTCTCAAGTCATATCTGGCTATATACGGGTACTCCTCGTTTAAATCGGTTACGAACAGGAAGGCGTTCTCACCTGGCAGCCAGGAGATAGAGGAGTACTCTGAAGATGGGAGGTTGAGGTATTTCCAGCTGTTAGTTCTCAAATCAAGCATGATCAGCTTCTGCTCAACGTTTGAGAGGTACTCGGTTACTACTAGCTTATCCCCTTTAGGGGAGAACTCAAGTGGTATCAAGAAGGTATCCAGTGCGAGAACTCTTCTCAGCTTATCCTCTTTAAAGTCATAGAGGTACACGTCAAAGTACCTGGGGTTCCTCTCATTAGAGTATAGTGCTATGTACCGCCCGTCCCTTGAGACTGCTGTGAACCTGTGAATAGCTTTCGGGGCTGAGGTTAGTTTCCTTATCATCTTCGCATCGCTTGAGATGAGTATCACCTGATCCCTCTCGTTACCACCTATATCCTTTGAGAAAGCTATCCAGTTA
>JALUEN010000056.1:4443-11968 GCA_027052755.1 bacterium
GTTATTAGGGAGCCAATAGCCATATGAAACCCCTTCGTTGAAAAAGGTGAGCTGAGAAGCTTCACCAGTTTTCAGATCATATCTCCAGAGTTGAGGTTCTCCTGATAGGCTCGAGGTGAACAGCAGGTATTTGGAATCAGGAGAAAAGCTAGGGTAAACAGCTCCGCTTATCTTAAGCAATCTAACTAAATTGTAATATATCCTATCGTTTACTAGCCTCTTATCATCAATAACTTTACACTTAGATGGAGTTGTGGATGAGAGAACGTGAGAGGGGGTGAATATAGCTGCTAAGGTCAAGCTGATAATTAGGATAAGCCCTCTAAGGGATTTACTCCTCATCTAATCTTCCTCCCTTCGGGAATTAGTATATCTCCAGGTACCTCTCAAGTTCCCAACGGGTTACCTGCTGCCTGTAAGAGTCCCACTCCATCAGCTTAGCTCTCATGAAGCTTGTGTAGATGTGTTCTCCTAAGATATCCCTTAGAAGTTTGTCTTTCCTTAGTTCATTAAGGGCTTCCAGTAGATCTGAAGGCAGGGATTCTATACCCCTTCTGGCTCTCTCCTCTGGAGTTAAGATGAAAATATTATCTGATATAGGTTCAGGTGGAATTAGCTTCCTCTCTATCCCATCAAGACCTGAAGCTAGCATCACTGCTAAAGCTAGGTAGGGGTTACATGATGGATCTGGACTTCTGAGCTCTATCCTAGTGTTTTCTGGATCAGAGGCTGGTATCCTTATCAGGGGACTTCTATTGTACCTGCTCCAGGTTATATAAACCGGAGCTTCATATCCCGGCACTAGCCTCTTATAGGAGTTAACAAGGGGATTGGTTATAGCTGTCATCCCCTTAGCGTGATCCATTATCCCAGCTATATACGATAGAGCTATATCGCTTAAGTTGTAGATCTTGCCTTCAGGGGAATAGAAGGCATTTTTACCATCAAGTGTAATAAGTGATTGATGGGTGTGCATTCCAGAGCCGTTTATACCAGCTATGGGTTTAGGCATAAAGGTAGCATGTAAGCCACGTTTCAGTGCAAGCGTCTTCACCACTAGCTTGAACAGGATGAGCCTATCAGCAGTTGTGAGCGCATCGGCGTACTTGAAGTCTATCTCATGTTGTGAAGGCGCTACCTCGTGATGACCTGTCTCTACATTAAATCCCATGTCCTCTAAGCTGAGGATGATCTCCTTTTTTAGCTCTTCGCCTGCGTCCACGGACAGCATATCAAAGTAGCCACCTCTATCTAGGAGCGATGTAGAGGGTCTGGTTACCTTAATCCCTCCTGCTAAGCTTTCTACCTCGTATCGTCCAAAGACAAAGAACTCAGCTTCAACCCCTACCATCATCTCATAGCCCATCTTCTCAGCTTTCTCAGTAACTTTCTGGAGGACGTATCTAGGATCACCTTGAAACCTGGTCCCATCAGGTTTGTAGATATCACATATTAGAACAGCTTCTTTGTCCCTTCCCGGCGATCCCCAGGGTAGGATATATAGCGTAGAGGGGTCGGGAAGTAGGAACATATCTGATTCCTCTATCCTAGCGAAACCCTCTATGGATGAGCCATCAAAACCTATCTCTCCATCTAGCGCTTTATCGAGCTGGGATATAGGGATGGTAACGTTCTTAGGGATTCCTAGTATATCAGTGAAGATGAGCCTTATAAAATTGATCTGATGAGCCTCAAGTAGTTCCTTAACCTCTTCCTTAGAGGGTTTTCCCCCGCTCATGTTAAGCACCTCCTGGAAAGTTCCTATCTAACTTTCTCACCTTGTACTAATTTTACGAAGAAATCACCTCCTAACCAGCTAGCTGGTGTGTGCTCTGGAGAATCTAGTTTCCATATGAGCTCAGCTTCATCAAAAGCTAGCTTACTTGCAGCAGCTATTAAAACTCTCCCTATGAACAGTGCGTGATCCCAGTTGGGTCTTTCTATAATCTCTTCTAGCTTAGCCTCTACCCATGCTATTGACCCTTTTATGTGGGGAACTGAGTTAGAAAGGGGTTCCTCTAGCTCCAGGTGAAATCTATCTAATTTATTTACATCCTTACCGCTGACATCCCCTAGCTCCCTTATTAACCTGCTCTCAGTTGAGGGGAGGATGGATACGGTAAACTCAGAGGCTTTCTTTAAAAGTGAGAAAGTGTACCTCTCTGGTGCAACCCCCACAGCTATGTAAGGCTCCCTAGCGCTGATGGGATAGGCCCAGACAGCTGGCATTAGGTTATATTGGTTCTTAGGATCAGGTACCACTATCACAGAGGCTACCATTGGGTGAAAAAGCCTGTACCATCTCCTGAGCTGGTGTAGGTTAACTATATAGTCGCCTCTATACTGAAAGCTCAGCTCTTTCGACATCCCCTTCACCTCCGTAAAGGTTCTCTTCTAGAATAGGTTTAAGAGAGTAAAGCTTATCTAGGACAATATCAATCTTCCATGGGGAGTTCCCAGGATCTCTAGTAACACCGCTTAGCACTAGTACACTTGTTACCTTAACACCTCTCAGCTTCTCTCTTAAGGCGTCTGCTAGAGCTATATCTGATTCTAATCTATCACCTACTATGATGAGCTCTTGGATCTCTCCATATCTCTGCCTCATTATCTCTAACCCCATCAGACCTATGATAGGGTTAGGTTTTCCTATAACCTCTGGATCCTTACCCGAGCAGGCTTTTAAAAAGGCTAAGGTAGCGCCAGCTCCAGGGATAAGCCCCTTCGTAGTCGGGAAGGTTACGTCAGAATTAGTAGCGATATAAGTTGGATTGCCCTCGTTTAAGGATAGACATGCAGCTGCTAGTTTCCTGTAGGTTAGGTCTGTATTATAACCTACTACTAGGTAATCCACTTCCTTGGGGTTTTCCCAGACCTCCTCCTGAGTCAAGCGTTTCCAGTTTAAGCTTCCTATAGCGTTCTCTAAGCTTGGGCTACCTATGATGAACACTTTGGGATCAGGTAACTTATTAATATCTCTGAGGTAGTTAACTGTGGCGTTCACAGAGGTGAATAGATTCTCTGGTTTAAGGTTTATTCCTCTCTTCTTTAGCCTCTCGCTGAGTTCTTGAGAGGAGTAATAGGAATTATTTGTGAGGAGTAAGTACGGAATATTTCTCTCATCTAGCCACTTCAGAAACTCTATAGAACCCTCTATTGGCGTCTTATCCTTATATACTACTCCATCTAAATCTATGAATAAACCTATCTTAAAGGTCTCGCTCACGCTGATCGCCTCCTTATAGTTGGATTTCAGTATCAGTTTGATAGTTTAACTAGAGAGATTATCATCCCGATAAATGAAAGGGGGATAGCAATTAGGTAGCCCCAGTATGAGTGGAGATAGGCCTGAATGACGTAACCTAGCAGGGCTCCAGCTAGTACATAACCTATGATGATAGAGGCTGCTGTTAAGCCTCTCGCAAGGGGTTTACTCCCTTTCATTAAGTCTTTCCTCCTCAAAGAACTCGTTATGGAGTTCCCTGACCGCTTTTTCTGAATCTTTCTCTGAGAATAGGAATGAGATGCTTATATGTGAATCACTGACCTGAATGGGGAGGATATTTCCTCGTTGAAAGGCTTTATATATCCTGTGGAAAACCCCAGGTTTACCTCTTATCCCAGCTCCTATAACTGATACCTTTGCCATTTCCGGCAGGTAGGTGAACGGGATGTGAATCTCCCTCAGAAGGGTTTTAGCTTTCTCCATCTGATCTCTGCTCACGGTATAGCTTAGAACTATACTGTTCCTGTTCATCCTCTGATACATGCTGATGAAGTCCAAGCTGATGGAGTGATTAGCTAATTCCTGTAGTAGCATCTCAACCTGTTTTGGCTCCCTTAAGCTAACTTTGAACCATGTGATATTGGGTTTTCTTGTGATGGCGGTGATCAAAGAAGAAGGTGATTTGCTACCTACCCAGGTTCCCCCTCTATCCATTGAGCGAATATATAAGGGGATATTAAGCTTTTGGGAGAGGGCTACGGCATCAGGGTGTACAACTTTAGAACCGTTATAGGTTAGCTCGCCTAACTCCTCATAAGACACAAACTTATGGAGTAGCGGGGAATCCACTACCTTGGGATCAGCGGATAGTACGCCATCCACATCCTTAACAAGGATAACATGCTCAGCGTTTAGGGCTTGAGCTATCGCTACAGCTGTTATATCACTTCCTCCCCTGGGCAGAGTTACTATGTTACCCCTCTCAGTCATCCCCTGGAAGCCACATATCACGGGCACTTTTCCCTCGTTAAGGGCTTGGATAACTCTTATGGGGTTTACTGATTTAATCTTGCCAGAATCTGTTAGGAGGATCCCAGCTTGAAATCCTGTCAGTGGTTCTGAGGGTATTCCATGTCCATGGAGTACAGCGGCTACTAAACCTGAAGCTATCATCTCACCTGTGGATAGAACAAAATCCTTGATAACCTTAGGGATCCCATTTTGGCTTGGGCTAAGGGGCTGTGGATAGTTAGAGTAGATCAGTTTTAATAGGCTATCTGTTGCATAGGGATATGGCGGTCTAGATAGCGCAGAGACAACTAGGACAACTCTCCACTTTGCGAGATACTCGCTTACCAAACCTGGAATACCCTTAAGGCTTTTAGGATTTAGAGCGCTCCCTCCGAACTTTATTACGACAACCCTATCGCTCATTTCCTAGCCGTCTTCTTTTTCTTAGGTCTCACCCACTTCTTCCTCAGAGGAGGTAGTACCTCTACTGATCCCCCAGCTGACTCTATCTTAGACTTAGCCTTCTCTGAGAACTTGTGAGCTTTCACTTTCAGAGCTTTAGTTAACTTGCCCTTCCCTAAGATCTTCACCTCTAAGTCTAAGGTGTCTATCAACCCAAGCTGATAAAGCTTCTCAGGAGTAACCTCATCACCTGAGTTGAAGGATTTCTCTAGATCAGATACGTTAACTATCTCGTACTCTTTCCTAAACGGAGCGTTGGAGAAACCTCTTCTCGGTATCCTGAGATAGAGCGGGGTCTGTCCACCCTCAAACCAAGGGGGTTTAGCTCCTCCTGATCTGGCTTTCTGACCTTTAGTACCTCTTGTGGCTGTTACTCCATGACCAGATCCCAGTCCTCGCCCTACTCTCTTTTTCCTCTTCTTACTCCTAGGTTTAGGGGATAAGGTGTGAACCTTGAGATCTATGCTTGACATCTGTTATCCCTCCTTAACGCTTACTCTTCCTTTTCCTTCTGAACTTGCGCTCTCTCCTTCTCCTTCTTCCTGGGCTTTCTCTTCATTGGCTTCGGTTTCTCCTCCTCTGGTAGGGGAGCAAACCTGGTCTGGTATATCTCCTCCTTAGTTCTGAGCTTGGATAGTCCATCTAGGGTAGCCCAGGTTAAGTTAATTATGTTGTTGCTCCCTAGGGACTTGGCTATCACGTTCTTCAAGCCAGCTAACTCTAAGAGTATTCTGACACGTTGGTTAGCTATGATACCGGTTCCAGGCCCAGCTGGCTTGAGGAGAATCCTAGCAGCTCCACATTCACCTATTATCTCGTGGGGAATAGTTCCGTTCTGAACTATCGGGATCTTTATCATATTTCTCTTAGCGCGCTCCTCAGCTTTTGAGATAGCAGATGAGGTATCCTGGGCTTTACCAAGCGCAGCGCCTACTCTACCATTTCCATCACCAACAGCTACCAATGCGCTGAACCTGTACCTCTTTCCACCTTTCATAACCCTTGATACTCTCCTGAGGGCTATGAGCCTTGACTTTATCTCAGCGTATTCAACCCTATTTGTGGTTTCCATTCCCTATACCCCCTTGTATTAACTTTTTCACTTAGAACTTTAAGCCCGCTTCCCTTGCAGCATCAGCGAGGGCTTTTATGTTCCCATGGTACTTGTATCCACCTCTGTCAAAAACTACTTTAGTAATACCTTTCTCTAAAGCTCTCTGAGCGATTCTTCTCCCGACCTCTACTGCTGCTTCCCTGAAAGTGATCTCTTTTCTCTGAAGCTTCTCCTTCAGATCTCTCTCAAGGGTGCTAGCGCTAGCTAAGGTGTGGCCTACCTCATCGTTGATTACCTGGACGTATATGTGTCTGTTACTTCTGAAGACGTTTAGCCTGGGCCTCTCTGCGGTTCCAAATACTCTTTTCCTTATCCTCCTGTGTCTTATCTTCCTAAGCTCGTTCCTGCTCTTAGACTTGATCATAACAGATACCCCCTTTAGTAAAAAATACTTACAACCTCCTATTTCTCCTATTAATAGCCTTTCCCTCTCCCTTTTCTACACTTTTTTAATGTAATCAAATAGGAATTAGAAGGGCTTGCTGAGAAGCTTTAGAATAAGTCTTATGTAGTTCACTTTTTAAGATTTTATAGATAACGGAGGTGATATTATGACAGCTGATCTGAAACTCAGCAAGAGCGCTTACTTTGTCCTGAGAAGCCTGTTAACCGGTCCCAAGAGCTATTGGGAGTTACTTCTTGAGCAGGAGACCAGTGGTAGAAACTTCATCCCTGAGCTAAGGAAGTTATTAGAGGAGGAATTGGTTACTCAAGACCCTAGCACCAGGAAATTTATACTAACTGAAAAGGGAAAGGAGTTCGCCTTATCTCATATATCTACCCCTGAGGTAGTGTACTGCCCCCACTGTAAAGGTAGGGGTATTGTCTTATCTGGACGTTTTAAGGACCTACTTCATGAGTTTAAGAAGATCGCTTCTAATCGTCCTAGAGCTATCCCAGAGTATGATCAAGGCTACGTAGAGGAAGAGGTAACCATCCTAAGGGTAGCTTACACATACCTTAAAGGAGACTTAGAGGGTAAGGAGATACTGATTATCGGTGATGATGATCTAACAGGAATTGCTATGGCTATAAGCGGATTACCTAAGAAGGTAATGGTTCTGGAAGCTGATGAGAGGATAGTTGAGTACACTAACCAGGTAGCTAAGGAGCGAGGGTTGAATAATTTATCCGCTGAGATCTTTGACGTAAGGGATCCCTTACCGGAGAAGCACAGGAACGCTTACGATACCTTTATAACTGACCCGGTGGAGACCCTAGAGGGTTTTTCCCTATTTATATCAAGGGGAGTAGCTGGGCTAAGAGGTGAAGGCGCTAGCGGTTACTTCGGATTGTCTTATGTTGAGTCATCCTTTAGAAAATGGCACCAACTTCACAGGAGACTCTACGATATGAACTTGGTCATCACTGATATCCTTCCCCACTTCCAGCACTATGCTCTTAACCCTGATGACATTATGAACAAGGGCTACCGAATAGTTGACAGGTTAGGTGTAGAGGTTAACTACCCTGATGTTAACTGGTATAACTCAGCTTTCCACAGGGTAGAGCTCGTAGGAGATCCAAAGCCTCACTACCCAGCTGATCAGAGGATAGATCTGGGAAGGGAGCTTTACTTTGATGATGAAGCTTACGTAACTCTCTACTAGGGAAGATTCAGACTGTTTATTATTGTTATAGCTGTTAAGGGAGCCCTCCTTTATGGAGGGCTCTATTATTTTTTCCAAAAATCTAACTAAACTATCTTAATT
>JALUEN010000056.1:11978-13889 GCA_027052755.1 bacterium
CTAACTATAGGATAGGAGCGTGGTTTCTCACAGGAATGGGGTTGACATTTCTTATTGTAATCTCTGCTAGTTACTCCTATATGCAACCAGTACCCTTTCTTATAGCTATCTTATTAGCCTTCTTCTTCACGTTTGTAGGGATCTATATGGTATATTACCTGAGCGGTGATAGGTATCTAGTTAAGTTAAGGGATACCATATTTAAGATCTGGATAAAAGGTACTAAGTGGAATGTAGAGTGGAGTTTACCGGCAAGTGAGATTCAAAAGGTAATCTTAAGAGAGATAGTTGATCGCAGTAATAGCTCAGTAAGCGTGACTTACAAGCTCTTTATATTGACACAAGGGAAAAAGCATTATGATATAGTCTCTGAGGGGGAATATCCTTATGTTAGGCTGATAGCTGAGGAGTTAGTTAATCTTCTTGATACTACTGTAGAGGACGAGTACGCTGGTGAGATTTTGGAGCGTGGGAAACATGGTGTGAGTATTTTTGCTGAGATTCAGATGGGAAAGGATGTACCTACCAGTGATCTCAAAACCTTAATAGAAACTCTAAGGGGCTTTGGCTTATCTCTACAAGAAGGAAAAGGGATCTTGAGGATCTCTAATAGGGGAGGATTTGCAATTTTTCCACTATTAATATTAGCCTTCCTCTTTATCATGGGAGTTTTCATGTATCAGATAGGAGCTCTATCTCCCTCAGGTACTCCTTTACCTATAATAGCTTTCCTGCTCGCAGTGCTAATTATCTCCGTATTCCTCTTAATCTCTTATTCTGTCCAACGAACCTTAATACTAACTCCTAAGTACGTGGAGATTAGAGAGAGGAGACCTTTAGTAGGGGAGAAGGTAATAGCTAGAATTCCATTAGAGAGTTTAAGATCACCTGTCCTTATCTGGGGAAAGCTTATGGTATCTGGTTGGGATGATGAGGGGCGCCTGGTTATACGGGAAGTTTTTAATGGGGATAAGAATTTAAAGGATAGCTTTGAGAGGCTCTTCTATGCTTGGGTGAGGACAAACTTGATCAGTGAGAAAATTTAAAGAAGTTAAAGAAAAATTTGGAGGAAGGAGGGAAAGTGATTTTAATAATAACATTAACTCATAGCTTTAGTTATAGAGCTTCTCTCATTGGGAGGAATACCTATGAAAGGTGGAGGGCATAAGGAACAGCTGAGCATCCATGAGGCTGTAAATCTTCTTCATTTTCACCCGACGTTATCTAACTCTATCTCCCTTCTGACTGAAGGTAATTTTCAGACCGCTATAGAGGAGCTAGACGCCTTCCTAGTAGATACCCACTCTAAACTTAAGGAGATATTACCCTTAGCATCTTCCTTCAAGCTTAAGTTAAAAGATCTCTCAGATCAGATAAAGCACTCTAGGAAGCGCCTCAAGAAGCTTCAGCGGTTATTACCTGATTTAGAGGATAGGGAGAACCTAGAGAGCTTCCAGCGTGAGCTGGGCAATCTCTTTGCTGAGGTGGTTAACATCTCGGATATGGTTAGTGATATCCTGTCTGATATAGTTCTACACCTGGAGAAGTTGAGGGAGGAAGGGGGCAATCCTAACCTATATATATTAGTTATCTACTTGAAAACTTCGGGTAGAGATGAGTATTACAGGCGTATCGCTGCTAGCAATTTTAATATCCTACTAGATCAGGTCATAAGTTACGAGAAGGTCTTACTTGAGAGTAGGACCCTGTTGGAAGCTCTTGAGAAACCTCTATCAGGCATCGCTAAGGGGATCTTAAGGGATTTTGAGCTAGCCCTTAACGGCTTTAAGCTATCCCTTAAGAAGTTGAGGAAGCTATTTCAGATGCTTTCTGAGGAAGGGCTTGAACCCTCAGAGGTCTCTGAACAGCTAAAGAAGGTTTACTTAGAGGGAAAATCTAACTGGGAGATGC
>JALUEN010000056.1:13899-17969 GCA_027052755.1 bacterium
GCTTATCGCTGCTTTGAGGGATCTTAACTCCTTTACCTTGAGATTAATGCCTATAAAGTTGCTTGATCTGAGGATATTAGCCTTAAGCTTGAGGAGGTTGTTGAGTAGAGATGAGAGGCTTACTGAGGAAACTATAAATCAATTATCTGAAGTTATCACCATGAGGCTAGCTAACCTCAGGGATATCGTATACGAGGTCCAACAGGGGATCTCCTCATTAACTCTAGCCAGCATATTCTTAGACAGGGACGAGTTAAACTCGCTCCTTGAGAAAAGCGAAGCTATAAATGAGGGGATATCTGAGCTCTCAGAGATATTAGATACATTAGTCTTCAGTTTAGGAGAGGCTGGTAAGGACATAGATCTCCAGGACTTTAACGCAGATGACCTTTTTGACTTAATACGAGAGATAAGCGACCAGATCACTGACCTGATACTGGAGTATGAGGGTTTAAGGGAACGCGAGTTGAGATCTGTTAGCGCTCTACCACCAGAGCTTAAATCATTAGTTAAACTGGTGAAGAGGGTTATAATAGGTAAGTTGCCTGGTAGTCTCATAAGGCTCCTGTTAATGAGCGCTTACTTTAACACCGTTAAATTCATCATATTTCTTGAATCAGTCCTCGTATTAAAGCTAGCAGATGATTACTATAACTTCTACAGGAACCTCCGTGATAATTTAGCTAAGCAGGTAATACATTTATATAACCTGCTTATGCTATCAGGATCTTTAGAGAGGGATAGCGATAGGGTAGAGGCGTTAAGCGATTACTTGCAAAGCCTTAGAGATCTACTTAAAGGATTTAAAACTGAAGCTGAAGATAGAGATGACTTGGTAAGTAAAGCCTTCTCTCACTTAGAAGAGATCTCAGAGGAGTTTGGGGAAGCCTTTAAATTTAGATGTCCTAAGTGTAAGGCTTGGAATCCGGTGAGCTCTACAAAGTGTTATAACTGTGAGATGATTTTCCCGCCTGATGCCTTGGATTCAAAGTACTTGAAGATAGGGATGCCAGAGAGCTTAGTCCCTCTAGCTACTTTACTACAGTTAATAGATGAAGGGATTCTTTCCTTTGAAGTTATTGAGCCTGTTTTTGAGGATATATCATATAAGCTGAAAATTGGCGCTGATAGCGATGAAAAGCTTCTGCCTATCTTGAACCTATGGTCTAGCCTAACTTCTGAGCTTAAATCTGGTAACCTAGCTGGGGTTGAGGAGCTCTGGAGTGATCTCCTATCTGAAGCTACTGCTTAGCTTCGGATGTCTACGGGGAGACTCTCTCAGGAGGTTTAAACTACCCCTAGGAGAAGTCTATTATTAAGAGAGCTTGATAACTTAGCACATGAAGGTCGTATAGGAGGAATAGCCATGCGGGAGCTTCTAGATTCGCTTAGGGAAATCCTAGGGAAGTACCTCTCTGAGTTCAATAACCGAAGTGAGGAACTCCAGCTTGAGCTAGTTAAACTAATATCCTTATCAGCTCACGATGAGTTTATTCAAGAGAGGTTATGGGAGTTCTGGAACGAAACCGGTAACCCATTGATACTTGTGCCGTTAGTCGCTTGGAGGGATAGTGAGGCGACTAGGATACTGTTCTCGCAGAAGCCAAAGGTGGCTTGGAGGGAGGTACTTAACAGTGATAGCACCTGGAGGGATAAACTCTCAGGTGAATCTGAGGAAGCTCTGGAACTAATATCTATCTTAGTTAACAGTGATCTCCTTGAAGCTACTATATCACCTATAAGGGAGCTCTTAAAAACTGAGAGCCTTCCACCTGTATTAGAGCTACTTCTATGGAATACTTTGGGGTGCGCTTACTTTAGAGTGTCAAATTATAAGCTAGCTTTATCCTCGTTTAAGAGGGCTGCGCTTATATCTGAGTCTATAGGAGAGATCTCCTCAGAGGTTAAAGAGGACCTAAATCAGATCACTAGGTATAACCTCTCCCTTACTAGAGCAGTTGAGATGGCTATCTCTGAGAGCGCAAACGTCCTGGCCCTTATGATGTCAACTAGGATAGATAAGGTGAAGAAACTGCTGGATAACTATAAGCTGAGAAAAGGGTTAAAGAGATATTTTGAGGTTATATCTGAGGGTAAGGTTGATGAGAAGTTATTCATGCCATTTATGTTAGGATTTACCTTGCATCAGATCATTAATCCAAATTACACATCTGTGGTGATTAATCAGCTCATGGATACCTTAGATTATGATGTACTACATCTAGTTCTAGGTTTAGAGTCTGGCTTGAGGGAGGATCAGAGCAACTTAGATGAGAGGAAGAACCTCTTTAAAGTTAGTTTTAGGATAGTAGAGCTATCATATGATAAGTTCGTGAACGTGTTGTTCTCTATACCATTTGAAACCTCCTCAAAGTTGCAGGAGCTCTTCACGCCTGTTAACCCTAACTTAGCTAGGGAGTACTTCTTGAAGGGATTCTTAGTAGCGAAAGCTCTGTACTTTAAAGCTATATTTTCTCTCTCAGATATAATTAGGAATTAGAGCTAGAGGAATTTCCCCTCTGATGAAAAAATAAGTATCTTAGCAATTTACTTATCAGGGAGGCGAGAAGGATGAGGCATAGACACGGTTACAAGAAATTAGGTAGGTACAAGGAGCATAGGATGGCTATGCTTCGTAACCTAGCGAGATCGCTTCTGACTCATGGAAGAATAGAGACAACGGTAGCTAGAGCTAAGGCGGTCGCTAGGGTTCTGAGTAAGTACATAACCATGGCGAAGAAAGCAGCTGATTTGCGCGAGAAAGATCCTAAGGGTGTACATCTTAGGAGAAAGGCTTACCAATTTCTAGGGGATAGAAAGCTAGTTAGGAGGCTATTTGAGGAGATAGGCCCCATGTTCGCTAGGAGGCAACCTACAGATCCAGGTGGAAAAGGCGGCTATTTCAGAATCGTTAAGCTAGGCAGGAGAAGAGGAGATGCTGCCGAGATGGCGATAATTGAACTAGTCCTTTAAACCTTTTCCTCTGCTAGCCATCTCAGTGCTAGGTTTAATTAATTTGTTTGTGGGATGTCTTTTTATAGGGTATTTGCGCTATCTCTAGAATCCATTTTTGGAATTCTTCCAACTACCTAACTTCACTACTGACAAGGGAGTGGTTCCCGTGAAATTGGTCATAGTAGAGGGTGCAGATGGGACAGGAAAGACCACTTTAGCCTCAAACCTAGAGCGTTCTCTCACCTTAAAGGGGTTTAACGTGAAGCTGTTCAGGGAACCATGGGATGATCCCTCTGGAAAGCTGATCAGGGAGCTTCTGAGGAGGGGAGAGTTCCTAGATCCACTTCCTGAGCTTATGTTGTTCCTCAGCTCTAGAGCTAGCCTTATGAGAGAGCTGGAGAGATATCTCAATCAAGATGTGATCCTCATTAGCGATAGGTCATATATATCAAGCCTGGTCTATCAGGGACTTATAAGGGGACTAGGTTGGGAGCTTGTTAGAGAGCTTAATAGAATAGTATGCCCTCAGTGGTATAGACCTGATCTAGTTTTAGTTACCCACGTACCTATT
This sequence comes from bacterium, assembly GCA_027052755.1. Lineage (GTDB taxonomy): Bacteria > DRYD01 > DRYD01 > DRYD01 > JALUEN01 > JALUEN01. The sequence continues at coordinate 17,426 of JALUEN010000056.1, forward strand.
CAGGTCTTAAAGGAGAGGTTGAGCTCTAGCCTGAAGAATTCCAGCTATGATAGGATGAAGCTTCAAGACTTGGAAAGCCTCCTGGAGGCTTACCAGATGCTACCAGAGTTGCTCCCTCATTTAAACGTTAAGCTAATAGATACAAGTGTTTCTCAGGAAGAAGCACTGTCTCAAGCACTGGGTGCTCTAAGAGAGCTGGGCGTGATAACCTGATTTACGCTATGGATAGGTTGCTGAGCGTAGAACTTAAGGTTAAGTGATGAGTCTAAGACTGGTAACAGGTCAGTTTAAGGGGAGATTGATACTTGTTCCCCCTAAAGCTCGCCCTCTCCCGGCTTCCCTTAGGGAGGCTTTATTTCAAGTAATTGATGTTAACGGCTTGACCTTTATAGACCTATACGCTGGCAGTGGGGCAGTTGGGTTTGAGGCCATTAGTAGTGGGGCTAAGAGCTTAATAGCTGTAGATAAATCATCTATTGCTGTTAGGATTATAGAGGAGAACGCTAAAAGGTTGAGTTTGAGCAATTTCAAGGTTATAAGAGGT
>JALUEN010000057.1:0-2582 GCA_027052755.1 bacterium
CCCTTAACCCATTTTAATAAATCTAAGATAAGGGTATATTCACTTAATAAGGATAGCGATCTTGACAATTTAGTGGCTCTAAAACCTTTGTTAACACACACCTTTTACGATCACTACTCAGAGGTCAAACGATTGACTTTTCCGTTAAGTTCTAAGTAGATTTCTTTAGAGATCTCCCCCTGAAAGTACAACTCCTGGAGGAGAAGTCTAAACCTAGCTAAGATCTCCTCTGCTTTGGATTCCTCTCCTCTGAGCTTAAGAGAATAAGCGTAGTAATAGACACCTAGGAGTTTATCTATTATATCCTCTCCCTTAAGGAAGAGATAACGAGACAGTTTAAGGATAAGATCCTGATCACCTCTCTTCTCAGCTTCCACAAGAGCTATCCTCACCAACTCACTAGGCGTTCCTGAGATAGGATCACCATCACAAAGACATCTCTTCAAGAGGGAGTAATCTCCGTTCTTAAGGTAAAGCAATTCACAGGCTGACGATATCACCTCAGCATAGTCCGGTTGTTTCACGGGCATTAGGAGTTTGGCTTCCTCAGGTGGAAAGGTATTAAGGATAACCTTAGCCCACCTGAGGGAGTAATTCTCATTAAATCCCCTTCTCAAAGCTACCAAAGCTATCTGATATGCTAGAGGTAGGTTATAGGGGTCAATTCTTATGATAGAGTAAGCTACCTTAAATGCTTCCCTGTATCTCTTAAAGCTTAATAGCGTTATACTGTAGTATAACTTACCCGCTAACACTTTAGGCGCCCACTTCTCAACTTCCTTTAGCTCTGTCTGAAGCCTCGCTAATATCTTATCCGTGATCTTCACTTTAAGCTCCTGAGAGGTAATAGATGGTACCTCCTCTTTTAAGTTAAGGAAAAACTTCATCAAGCTCAAATGGAACCTATGGTTATACGGAGCAAAAGCTCTAGGTAATCTCAAGGAATTAATGAGACGATCAAAACGCTCTAGATCTTCCCTAGCATTTCCGCTTAGATGTATCTCACCTAGCTTACGTCCCTCTAATGTCAACCTGAAGTTTGGGAAAGCAAAAAGTGAGATCATCAAAGCTAAAGTTAGCCACATCACCCCAATAGCTTTGAGATCTAATCTAAAACTAGCTCTCTCATCTAGCTTTATAATACCAGCGGATAACCCCAAAAGTAGAAAGAAGACAAAGAGCATCACGAAGAACTTAAAGTCCACATCAAACACCAGCCTGATAGCTTCCTGGAAGATAGCTATCATTAGGATAGCGCTTAACCTACCCTGGGGGGTAGAGAGAGCTCCTGGTAGATCTCTGTTCAGTTTCCTAAATAGAAAGTAGAGCGTAGATCCGAGGAGAAGTACGAAAGACAGGAATCCAAGTATACCTGTCTCAGCTAAGAGTTGGAGGTAGTAGTTATGAGGATCTTTAGAGTAGAAGAGGAAGCTAAACTGGTAATCTGAGTAAACGTACGAGTAACAATATAGACCATATCCCATAAGAGGTCTCCTCTTAAACAGGTCCCAGGCAGCGCTCCAGAAACTCAACCTAGCTAAGGTAGAGGTATCACTGATCCTAACAGCATTTGAAACTTTAGTTCTAAGAGTAGCTACAGGATCTCTCCCAGATAGCTTTAACCTTAGAGCTGTAGTAGCTAGAATAAGTGAAAAGATTACAAGCGATGCTATTCCCAGCCTTACCAAGTTCTTCAAGGGGAACCCTGCTTTCCTGAGCCTCTCGTATATGTACCTAATGTATAACGGACTAGCTAAAAATAGAGCCAGGAGAGATGCCCTTGAGTAGGTGAAGATCAAAGTAGTTAAAGCTATGAAGTAAGCTAAGAGGTACATTACTACCTTAAGGTTAAGTCCTCGTTCACTGATGATCTCTTCAAGTAACTTAGCGAGAGTAAAGGGGCTAGTTAAGAGAAGGAACGAAGCGAAGACGTCCTTCTGGTAGAAAAAGGAAAAGAATGAGCTTAAATTCTTAGAGATAGCCATTATCATCGTTAATATAAGTGATATCACCATGAGAAGAGAGAACAGTATGTAAACTGAGTGTTCCCTAACCTCATCTTTGAGATCAGAGCCTAGCAAAGCACCTATTAACCATATAGCGCTACCTAGAATAATTCCTGAAGCTTCCCGCAGGCTATCTAGGGGAGCTATTCCAGTTAGGGATGTAGCCAGAGCTATAAAGGATAAAGCCACTACAAGGTAAAGTGCTCTGATAGCGAACGTACTCTCAAGCCTCCTTAATAGGTATCCTAAATCCTTTCCCAGGATCCCACCTAAAAGGAAACTAAGCGATGTGGAGACTAATGAAAAAGTAAACCAACCAAACCCGGCAAGCGAGTCTTTATACGGGAATAGGAAGAGTAAGTTTAATATTACGATAGCAATTATCCCTGTTATTAAGATCACAGAGAGCTTCAGCCTAAAGGTTGATGAAACTACAGGTGATAAGAAGCCTACCAAGAAGGGGCCAAGAAGTAGCAAGTATATCAGCTTCTCCCCTATATGCAACCCACCAGCGAAGCTGAAAAGGGTAAAGAGAGGAACTTTAGGTAGTATATATAGATCTAAGATATGTAGAAG
>JALUEN010000057.1:2592-5390 GCA_027052755.1 bacterium
AAGGACAGGTAGTAGAAATATACCTAACAAAGCTAGTAATGAGTTAAACCAAGCTCTCTCAGGTAGGAGGTCTTCCCTCTCTGTTCCTTCGCTTAGCTCATTATTGCCCCGACTCATCAGTTATACCCTTAGCTTCTCAAGATATCTCATGCCTAGCTCTAGCGCCAGGAAGTTCTGCTTGATTACCTTCTCCTTACCGCTAAACACTAGAGATATTGCTTTCTTAACGTTATCCAGTTCTAAGTCAAGGTACTTCAGGGAAGCCCCTAACATAACCACGTTCTGGGTCCTGTAATTACCGACATCGCTAACAGCGATTTTCGTTGCTGGAATTATTAAAGCTCTATCTCCTAAGACTTCCTTTAATGCTTCCTCTACGTTAGGATATCTCATCTCGCCTAGGTAAACAGCAGGTGGTAATATCCTATCCTGATCTAGGACTATCACCCCATCAGGTGAGAGATACTCCAGGTACCTGTAGCCCTCTAGGGGTTCCAGAGCTATTATCAAATCTGCCTCTCCCTTTGGAATGAGAGGACCAGCCACAACTTTACCGTACCTTATGTGAGAGTTAACGCTACCTCCACGTTGAGCCATACCATGCACCTCTGATTTCTTCACTTGGTAGCCTTGTAGTAGAGCAGCTGTAGAGATTATATCAGATAACCTTAAAACACCCTGCCCACCAACACCGACCACCAAGACGTTCTTTACCTTCTCCTCTAACAGGTTATCCTTCACCTCTACTCCCTCCCTATAGGGTGAATAGCATCTACTGGACATATCTGAGCACACATATCACATCCAACACATAGGAGCTCATTGATAGCTGCCTTGCCATCCTCAAGCTTATATATAGCGGGGCAACCTAAGGATATACACAGACCACAAGCTATACACTTATCATTATCCACTTGGTAAGCACCTTCGTTAAATTTTATGTAGAGTGGACAAGGTCTCTTAGCTATCAGAACAGCTAGGCCGTCATATCTTATCATCTCTGCTATCCCGCGTTTCGTCTCCTCCATGTTGTAGGGATCCACTACTATAACCTTCTCAACTCCTATAGCTTTAACTAACTTCTCCAGGTCTATCTTAACGGTCTCCTCCTTCTTAGCTGTCAAACCAGTTCCTGGGTGCTCCTGATGACCAGTCATAGCGGTTATGGAGTTATCCAGTATGACAACCTTGATCTTAGATTTGTTATAGACGGCGTTTATCAGCCCAGTAACTCCAGAGTGATAGAAGGTAGAATCACCTATTACGGCAACTACTACTTTGTTCTCCCCCTTCTCCTTAAGCGACTTCTCTATACCGTGAGCCATAGTTATAGATGCTCCCATATCAACACAGGTCTCCATTGCCTTGAGAGGAGGTAATGCCCCTAATGTATAACATCCAATATCTCCAGTTATTATAACGTTCTTGTACTTTCCTAAGTACCAGAAGACCGATCGGTGGGTACATCCTGGACATAGCATAGGAGGTCTAGCTGGTAGCTCAGAGATATCATACTTTAGGGCATGCTTCAAGCTAGAGGTTTCCGAAGATTCGGAGGAGGTTTCACCCTTCTCGTAAGCTATCACATGTGTTCTCAACCTCTCCACGCTCAGTTCCCCATATTTGGGGACAGGACCTCGCTCACCAATTAATCCCTTACCCAGAACCTCCACCTTCAGGCCTTCACGCTGTAGCAAAGCCCTCAAGAGAATCTCAATAAACGGATCTGTCTCCTCAACAACGTAAACCCTCTTAAGTCCTCTCAGGAACTCCAAAACCTTTTCATCAGGAAAGGGATAAGGCATACCTAACTTCAAGATGGGATAGCCCTGAAAGACCTCTTTAGCGTACTGGAAAGCAACACCATCAGCTATAACTCCTATCTCTCCTTCGCCCTCAAGAACGTAGTTTAGGTGTGTGCTGTTGCTAAACTTCCTGAGAGCTTCCAATCGCTCCTCTAAGTCCACTCTTCTCTTTCTAGCGTACATGGGAAGAACTAAGTACTTTGAAGGGTTTTTCTCATAACCTTTATGAGGCACCTCCTCCCTATCTTCTAAGGTAACTGGAGCTTTTGAGTGGGATAACCTAGTAGTACTCCTCAGTAAAACTGGTATATCGTAATCCTCAGATATCTTGAAAGCTAATTTAGTCATATCCTTAGCTTCCTGTGAGTCAGAGGGAACTAAAAGAGGTAACTTTGCGGATAGTGCGTAGAACCTGTTATCCTGCTCGTTTTGAGAGGAGTGCATACCAGGGTCATCGGCGGTAACTACTACTAACCCAGCTCTAACTCCAGTGTAAGCAGCGGAGAAGAGGGGGTCAGCAGCTACGTTTAAACCAACGTGTTTAGAAGCGTAAAGCGCTCTTGATCCTGAGATAGCTGCTCCTAAAGCCACCTCTAAAGCAACCTTCTCGTTAACCGACCACTCGGAGTAAACCTCAGGGTATTTGGACAAGGTCTCCACTATCTCAGTGCTCGGGGTTCCTGGGTAGGCAGCCGCAACTTTAACACCAGCTTCCCAGGCTCCCCTAGCGATGGCCTCGTTACCTGAGAGGATTGCTAATTTTCCAGTCTCCACTTTCTCCAGGACCTCCGACATGGCTTTCACCTCCAGTTATAAATTTGAGCTCCTTAAATTAGCTTTTCCTTTACAGGGTATTATAAACCTGCCTTGAAAAATTCTATAGGAACTTAGGGGGTGATTCAATTGGAACCTAGAGGTGAGGAGTTCTCTAGGAGCCCCAGCGAGTTAGAGCTTTCCCTTTGGAGGATAGCCTCAGGAGCTCCTATAACTAGC